>JAYSYG010000001.1:0-2644 GCA_043716685.1 Sphingobacteriaceae bacterium
TAAATATTGATCATGGCTACTTTGATCATATCTGCTGCAGAGCCCTGGATCGGAGCGTTGATCGCATTTCTTTCCGCGTAGCTTCTTACAGTTGCATTGGCAGATGTAATATCCCTGAGCCAACGTTTGCGTCCAAGCAGCGTTTTTACATACCCGTTTTCGCGCGCAAAATTAATGGTACTGTCCATATAACTTTTTATGGCCCCGTATTCTTTAAAATAATTATCGATCAGTTCTTTGGCTTCGGTCCGTGATATATTCAGGTTTTCAGACAAGCCAAAAGCTCCCTGCCCGTAAATAATACCAAAGTTTACGCTTTTACTTTTGTACCGCATTTCCTTGGTAACATCTGCTTCTGCTACACCGAAAACTTTTGCTGCAGTAGCGGTGTGGATATCCTTTCCTAGTTGAAAGGCTTCACACATATTTTTGTCGCCACTTATACTTGCAACGATCCGTAATTCTATCTGCGAGTAATCGGCACTTAATAAAACATGATCGCTGTCGCGTGGTATAAATGCTTTCCTGATCTGGCGTCCTCGTTCTGTGCGGATAGGGATGTTTTGCAGATTTGGATTATCGCTGCTTAACCGGCCCGTTACTGCCACCACCTGGTTAAACGAGGTATGAATACGCTTTGTTTTTTCATTCACCAGTTCGGGTAATGTATCTACATAAGTATTTTTAAGCTTCACCAATTCGCGGTAATCTAGGATCTTCGAAACAATAGGATGTGCATTTTCCAGTTTGCTCAAAACATCCTCACCCGTAGCATATTGACCGGTCTTCGTTTTTTTAGGTTTATCTACAATTTTTAAATAGTCAAACAGAATTTCACCAACCTGTTTTGGAGAAGAAACGTTGAACTTTGTTCCGGCAAAATCCTGGATCTCCTTTTCAACTATGATAATGTCGTTTTGTAACTGGCCGGAGAATTCTTTCAGAGCAGGTACATCGAGATTAATGCCTTCGCGCTCAATATTGGCAAGAACTTTTATAAGAGGCACTTCAACCTCGGTGAATAGTTTTTCAACTTCGTTCTCAATTAACTTAGGAGCAAAGGCTGTTTTGAGCTGGAATGTAACGTCAGCATCTTCTGCAGCGTACTCTTTTATTTTTTCGATTTCCACGTCGCGCATGCTTGTTTGCTCTTTCCCTTTTTTACCTATGAGTGTCTCTATGCTTACGGGTGAATAATTCAAATAGGTTTGTGCAAGAATATCCATATTATGACGCATCTCCGGCATGATCAAAAAATGAGCTACCATTGTGTCAAATAATTTATTTTTTATTTCAATGCCATAATTTTTAAGAACCTGGAAATCATATTTAATGTTTTGACCGATCAAGGTTTTCGTGCCATCTTCAAAAAGAGACCTGAATACATTTATTTTTGCCTGGGCTTCTTCCCTGTTTGCAGGAAAAGGCACATAGTAAGCACTAAACGATTTAACAGCGAATGAAAGTCCTACAATTTCTGCCTCAAGCGTATTAAGCGATGTTGTTTCACTATCAAAACAGAATTCACTTTGCTGGTTAAGAAGGGTTAAAAGTTTATTTATCTTCTCTTCTGTATCAACCAGTTCGTAAATGTGCGCTACATCATTAATGGTTTTAAAATTGGTTGGAGTAGGTTCAGAAGATTTATCATTGGAAGGAACTGCCTCATCCGGCGGACTAAATAAATCGCCTTGTGCAGAATTTGCTTTGGGTTTTTCTGCCGGTAATTTTTCTTTACCGCCAATATCTTCGCCTAATACTTTTTGTGCAATTGCTCTGAATTCAAGTTCTCTAAAGACCTCCAGTAATAAGGGTTTATTCGGTTCTCTAATCGTTAATTTTTCCTCGTCAAGTTCGATGGGACAGTCTAAAATAATCGTGGCAAGGCGTTTGGACTGAATTGCCATTTCTTTATTGTTCTCAACCTTTTCTTTTAATTTTCCTTTGAGTTTATCTGTGTTCTCTAGTAAGTTTTCTATGCTGCCAAAATCTTTTATAAGTTGAATGGCTGTCTTCTCCCCTACCCCAGGTATTCCAGGGATATTATCCACCTTATCTCCCATCAATCCCAAAATATCTATCAGCTCCGCAACATTCCTGATCTCCCATTTTTTACAGATCTCTTCCGTTCCCAATATTTCGGCGCCATTTCCTAAACGTGCCGGTTTGTAAATAAATGTATTTTCGTCCACAAGCTGTCCATAATCTTTATCCGGTGTCATCATGTAGGTGGTGAAACCTGCTTTTTCCGCTTTAATTGCGAGCGTGCCTATCACATCATCTGCTTCATATCCTTCAAGGCCTAAAACCTCAATATTAAAACCTTTGATCATTTCTATAATGATTGGAATAGACTTGCGCAGGTCTTCGGGCATTTCCTCCCTGTTGGCTTTGTAGGTTTCAAATTCAATGTGGCGCTGCGTAGGACCTTCCATATCAAAGACCACTGCAATATGACTCGGTTTTTCCTTGGTTAAAATTTCAAGCAAGGTATTGGTGAAGCCAAAAATTGCAGACGTATTAAAGCCTTTTGAATTAATCCGCGGATTTGAACTGAAAGCAAAATAAGCCCGGTAGATGAGGGCAAATGCATCAAGGAGAAATAATTTTTTATCGGTTTGTTTTGTTATCATGTTTAATGGCC
>JAYSYG010000002.1:0-2642 GCA_043716685.1 Sphingobacteriaceae bacterium
GTTGCATTAAATAAATTCGGCGTGCTGACATTGGCATATGAACCCACAACGGTATTACTGTCTCCTGTGGTATTAGAAATCATAGCATTATAACCAAATGCAGTGTTACAACTTCCTGTTGTATTTGCGCTTAATGCCCCCGCGCCGCCTGCAGAATTACGGGAACCTGAAGTATTATTATGCAGAGCAGAATTCCCCAGTCCTGTATTGTACGAAGCGGTAGTATTCAGCCATAGAGCTATGTGTCCTATAGCAGTATTTCCACTCCCTGTTACATTGGAGTTAAGAGCCCTGTCACCAAAGGCTGCATTGAATGAGCCACCGGAATTACTCCATAAGGTCTGGTAACCATAGGCACAGTTAAGTATGCCGTTGATATTGGAGTATAAGGCTTCGCCTCCGGTAGCAGTATTATAGTAACCGATAGTGTTGCTGAACAGCGATCTTTGCCCGATACCGACATTATCATAACCTGATGTGTTATATGCCAGGGCGCCATGCCCGAGGCCTGAATTCTTGTCTGCATTATTATATCCCAATACGGAATGACCAATGGCAACATTCTCAATTCCAGATGTTACACTGTAAAGTGCATAGGGACCAAACGCAGCATTATAATTACCGCCAACCGGAATATTGTCGGTGTTGTAAGATGCATTTTGTGCAATAATTCCGGAATGGGCTGCTAAAGATAATCCTATGCATGTAATAATTTTCTTACACAAATTTTGTCCTGACCGAAAGTGGAGAATCCTGTTTTGTTCTTTAATGTTTTTCATGATGTTAGGTTTTAAGTTAATACTTGTTTGAAATATGAATTAGCTAATTCGGAAGCAAAATTAAATTGGAATTGAAATAGAAAAATAATCATGGGACAATCATGCTGATTTTTTTTACCGGAGGTAGTATTTTTGGAGAATAACTTTGAAACAAAAAAATGAATTGGTAATGGGAAATAATTGCCAGAAACTCTTGTGAACAGTGTATTTGGGACGGCTGACCCTTTTCATCTTATATGTGGTAAGATTTATGGAGAGCTGGATTTACTTTTTCCAAACATATGTAAAGTTATATCCTTATACTTGTTATTTAGGAACGATGTACAAATTTCCATTTATTTTTATTCTGTTTTTCTTACCGGAGCTACTCTTCGCTGGTGAGCCAAAACCCGCCGCAAAATTTTCATTTAACGGAGGGAAAAATTATGACGAGGTATCTGGTAAGAAGGCAAAGCTTGTAAATACTGTACCCGTAAAAGACCGGTTCGGTAACGAGGGCAATGCTGTTTATATTTCCGGGAGCAGGTACAGTTATATTAACCTTGGAACTTATAAAGCCCTGAAACCTAAAGCTGGTACTATTTCTTTGTGGGTGAAAATAGAGAATGAGATCTGGTCGGGTAAGGGAGCTTTTTATAATCCCATCTTACTCACAAAATACACACAGCTGAACGATTATTATGAGGCTTACGCTATTTATTATTTTATGGAATCTGGCAAGATCAATTGCGTTACGGCAAAAGATTCTACCTGCCAGAATAACCTTGCTACACGCGACATTGTGTATAAGAACCGGTGGTACCACGTGGCAATTTCCTACAACGATACCTCTATGGCCCTCTATCTTAACGGACAGCTGGAAAGCAGGGTGCCACAAAAATTCGGGATCAGATTTCTCGAAGGCGATTCTGTAATGGTTGGCCACACTGCCAACGAAAAAAATCAGCGGTATTTATTAGGAGCGGTAGATGATATTGAATTTTTTGATCATGTTCTAACAGATAAAGAGGTGTTGGAGCTTTACCTTGCGCCCAATCCAAATAAAACAGTAATACTTTTGGGCCGGATCCTGATGGTTTTAGCAGTGATCATTGGGCTTATTCTAATTTATTTTTATACCAGACATAAAGTAAAGGCCGCAGTAAAAATTGAAAAGGAAAAGTCGGAACAGGCCAACAAGGCGCTGGAAAATGAATTACGCGTACACAGGGCGCTGATGAATCCGCATTTTATTTTTAATTCGTTAAACGGACTGCAGGATTTTATTCTCAAAAACGAAAATGAAGAAGCAAATGATTACCTGATCAAATTTTCACAGCTCCTTAGAAAAATAATGGAAAGCAATATGTCTGATCTAATTGCCCTGGAGCTGGAGATAGAACTACTAAAGCGATACGTAGAGATAGAAGGAATGCGTTTTGAGGAAAACATTCATTTTACATTAACGGTGGATCCCGGAATTGTTCCCTCTGTGACCATTATCCCAATTATGATGCTTCAGCCTTTTGTAGAGAATGCCATCTGGCATGGGCTCTTAAATAAAAAAGGAGATAAGTCAATTCGGATGTCATTCGAACTATACAAAGAAAAATATTTAAAATGTATCATTGAAGATAATGGCATCGGAAGAAAAAAAGATAAGTTCTCGATCGAAAAAACTTCATTAGCTACTGTGTTTATAAAACAACGGCTGGATCTGCTTAATAAGATCCACGAATTGGAATGCAGCTTAGTGATAGAAGATAAGCCGGAAAGCGCAGGAACTATTGTAACTATTGTTTTACCAATTTTAACTAAATAGAACTGTGGCACTAAGAGCTATAATTGTTGACGATGAAAAAAAAGGAATTAGCGCCCTTAAGC
>JAYSYG010000011.1:0-7969 GCA_043716685.1 Sphingobacteriaceae bacterium
AAACAATACCATCAACCTGAATTACAGGAAAAAACCCCTGGTTGTAAATGTTAACGGCAAATGGCTCTACGGCAGGCAACAGGACAACCTCGTGAACAACGATTTTTCGGGTCTGCTCGACGTGAACCTTTATAAAACCTTTCCGCACTTTTATTATTGGGGACTTTGTATCTATAACAGAAGTTATTCTCTGCGTATAAACAACCAGCTGCAGGCGGGAGCGGGCGTTGCAGTTAATATTATTGATAGAACGAATCTGAAATTTAATCTTAGCGAAGGTATTCTATATGATTACAGCGACGTATATTTAAAAGATACCACACGGGATATTTACGAAACACCGCGTAATTCATTCAGGGTGCAGATCAAATATTATTACGGATCTGTTTTTTCGTTCGCCGGGGCGCTTTATGTGCAAAACTCTCTGGAATATGGTGATGATGTAATTTATAAAGGAGATGTGGATCTTGCGATCAAACTAAAAAAATGGCTCAGTCTGACCTCAAAACTTACTTATAATAAAATAGACCGGACGCAAAGGGAAAATTTATTTATCACGTATGGACTCACGGTAGAAAAATACTTTTAGGAGCTATTAAACATCGTCTCACAACGAGTCATCGTGCATCGTAAATAAATCTTCCTCTGTGACTCTGTGTTCCCTGTGGTAAAAAAAGTACAGCCCGGCGTTTTGGAAATATGACCTGAACAATTTATATTTACTCTATGTTGAATAACCCAAATAAACCACTTACGTTTCTTATATTCATGTTAATGGCTTTAACTATTGCCGGGCAGGGAAACGACCCTTCGCTTAAGTACTACCATAGTGGAGTTTCTGAGTTCGCTAAGAAGAACTATGTTGTCGCCGACTCCTTTTTTACAATTTCATTAATGTTAAACCCTCACAAGGACAGTTACTTTAACCGGGCTGCAAACAGGCAGAAGATGGGAAATAAAAAAGGGTATTGCGAAGATCTTAGTTTAGCCGCTTTGATGGGTGACCAGGAAGCACATGGCGTGTTTTGTAAGGAGTGCGGAACAGTAGATACCAGTTACTTCAGCAATGGAGAACAGGTTCCCAAAGGCCCACGATTGGAGTATCGTCTGAGATACCCACAGACCGGCGGCCTTTCGAAAATTGCTTCTCAATACAATAAACAAGGCGTATTTATGAAAACTCTCGTAATAGAAACCGAAGCTGACACTGTTATTATGCACAAGCTAAGCCGGGCGGCAGAATTTCCCGGAGGGATGAAAAGCATGGGCGCCTATTTTTACCTTGAGTTTAAGATGCCGAAGGGATCGCACAGGAACCGCGTTTCGGGATACATCACACTCGCCGTCCAAGTCAATAAATTCGGTTTCATTGAAAATGTGAGAATTAATTAGCGGTATTGAAAACTGTCAGAATTGTAATGACGAAGCGGTGCGTGTGTTTAAAGGGATGCCGCGCTGGCAGCCGGCAGTAAAAAACGGCGAGAGTGTTAATAGTGTAGTGGTTGTGCCCATATACCTGCACTAGAACCGCAGACGATCTCCAACTTCAACTTTCGTTTATTTAAAGTACTTATTTAAAACAGCCGCAAGACGAAGCCCTGCTTTCATTAGCTGCACCTCTATAAGTGTGGCGCCGTCATCGATATAACGAAGATCCACCCGATTCCCGCTTGTAGCATATACTAATGGCAATAACGCACGCGACTCATTCATCCATACCTGGATATTTATTTTCTCCATGTCCGCTCTCTTTTTTGCTGAGAGCTTAAGTCCAACAAGTGCCTTGGCACAGTGCCACATATCCATACGTTTATTTTCAATAATATCTGAATCCCATAATTTATGAAGATTTGTTTCTTTCGCTATCATATAGATCTTTACATCGTTCCCACCTTTGTCTTCCTCGTAAGCGCAGTGGAGGGGCTGATGAACGTCGGCAATAAGATGAAAAAGCAGTTTAAGTGTTTCATGCACGACATCTTCCGTTTGATACGTTTTGTACTCCAGCATTCTTAAACAATATTCAAGTCGTGTAACAACATTAAAATCCTTGGTCACAACGTAGGTTTTGTCTTTTGGAAAATTTACATAATGCCAGGTTTTCATGTAATCGTATTTCGGCTCGTTTTTAACGTTGTCCATCCAGCAGGCAGCATCTTCCCAGGTCATACCTTTTAAATAATAATTCACATTTTCAATAACCTTATCGTCCAGCTGACTCCTGGCAATTAATGCTACGAGCTTGTGTCCCGTTGGTCCCCATGAAAACATGGGACTTGAAAGAAACACACATAAACCTATTAAAATCACGAAACGCTGCTTCATCTGTTAAATGTAAAAATAATTTTGAATTCCCAATTAAAGCCTTGCATTTATTCATCACCATTGACCAGTTAAATAAAATATACTGCCACACTAAAAAAACCAGGTAGTAAACATCCTTTGTTAAAGGTATATTTATCTAACGTTTAAACCCAGTAGCCATGAAAAAAATTACTTTTACTTTTTTCTTATTATTCTCTCTAACCAGTTTCTCAAATAAAGCCCTTAATAAGCCAGGAAATCTTCGTTCAACCAGGCAACTTAGTTTTACAGAAAATAAAGGTCAGGTAAGTGACCAGTATTTTAAGCCACGTGCCGACATTTTATTTTCGGGTACAGCAGGTCAAATGAATTTTTATCTTAAGAATACTGGCATTTCTTATCAACTGGAAAGAGTAGATACCTGGGAAAAAAGAAATACATCCATGAATAAGTACAGGCCTGGAAATGAAGAGCTGGTTCCTTCACAAATCACGGTTTATAGGTTGGACATTAACTGGCTGAATGCAAATAGCCAGGCGCAAGTATTAAGGGGAGAAGCTCTTGCAGGTTTTGATAATTATTATCTCACCTCTTGTCCAAACGGCGCGCTAAATGTGAAAAGCTATACACAATTGGTTTACAAAAATATTTATCCGGGCATTGATCTGAAATGGTATGAAAAAAACGGGGATTTGGAATACGATTATTATGTGGCGGCCAATGCCGATTATAAAACGATCCGGATGGAATATAAGGGTGCTGAAAAGATCTACATTAATGGTAACGGCGAACTTATAATTAAGACGCCTCTTGGAACTATCAAGGAACAAAAACCAGTAGTCATTCAAAATAACAAACAACTCGTTGCAAAATGGGTTGTAAAAAACAACATCATTTCGTTCGATGTAAAAAATGTAGATCCATCGCTTCCACTGGTTATTGATCCCCTGATAAGATTATGGGGAACCTTTTATGGAGGCAACGGTGCAGAAGATTGCTGGTATACCAATGTAGATGTTTCTGGCAATGTTTTTATTTCAGGCTCCACCAAATCTACCGCAAATATTTCAACAAGTGGCGCTCATCAAAATGTTTACGCTGGTCTTGCAAATTTCACAGATGGTTACGTAGTTAAATTTAACTCTTCCGGTATTCGCCAATGGGCAACCTACTATGGGGGCAGCGGAAGCGACTACGCGGCTGAAAGCACAACGGACGCAAGCGGAAACGTATTTCTTACAGGAGGCACAACATCAACGAATACCAGCGTAATCGCAACACCAGGCTCACATCAGCCCGCTACCTATACCTTGTCCAACATGGGTGATGCCTTTCTTGTTATGTTTAACGCCTCCGGTGTTCGCCAATGGGGCACTTATTATGGCGGCAACGCCCAGGATGTTGGTTATGGGCTTTCGCAGGACAACGCTGGGAATATTTATATGGTCGGTGCTTCTCAATCTACAAATGCAATTGCAACACCTGGAAGTCATCAACCCTCACTCGCCTCAGGTCTGGATTGTTTTCTCGTTAAATTTAACTCTTCCGGCGTAAGACAGTGGGGAACTTATTATGGGGGACCGGGTATAAATGAACTGGCCTGGGATTGTGTAACGAACGCTTCCGGCGACACATATATCAGTGGTGTTACTACTTCAAGTGCCGGCATTTCAACTCCCGGAAGTCATCAAGTGGTTTATGCCGGTGGGGGGCTTGGCGACGGATTCTTCGCAAAATTTAATTCTTCTGGAGTTCTTCAATGGGGAACTTATTACGGTGGGTCCGGAGACGATGACGCCGTTAATATTTCCCTTGATGCATCAGGAAATCTTTATGGCTCGGGACATAGCAATTCCGCAAGCGTTACGGTAATTGCCTCAGCAGGAAGTTACCAGTCTTCATCTGCCGGTGGAAACGATGCCTATCTAGTAAAGTTTGATCCGGCCGGTGTAAGATTATGGGCAACCTATTATGGTGGAAGTGGAAACGAAGTGGGTAATACGGCATGTACCGATGTAATGGGTAACGTATACCTCGCGGGAGAAACAACCACAAATACCGGTACAAAAGTTGCCACACCCTGTGCTTATCAGTCTAGTTACGGCGGGGGAGCTTCTGATGCCTTTCTGGCAAAATTTACCAGCGCAGGTGTACGCTTGTGGGGAACCTATTACGGAACCTCTACAACCGATCATGGTTGTGATTGTCGTGCAGACGCAATTGGAAATATTTATTTATGCGGCTTCACATTCGGCACTTCAACTACCGCAATTTCCAGTAGCAATGGTCACCAGCCTGTTTCAGGAGGAAGTTCCGATGGATTTCTGGTAAAATTCGACGGCTGTATTCCGAGCAGCGCTCCGAACCTGACACCAAATTCTAACATGAATGTTTGCAGCGGGAAGAGCGCCACGTTAAGCACAACCTGCGGTAACTGGTACAACATGGCAACCGGCACTTTAGTTTTGGGAACAGGCAGTACCTTTAGCACCGGACCTATTCTCTCAGACACAACATTTTATGTAGAAGAAGCCTCCTGCGGCTCAATATCAGGAACACGGACTGCTGTAAATATAACACTTACCCCAGCTCCTACCCTGACGCTTACCAACAGTAATTCCCCGGGATGCGTTGGTGAAAGCGCAACACTTACCGCGATGGGAGCAAATACCTACAGCTGGGTAAACCCGGCTTCCACTGCTTCAACAGTGCAAGTGTATCTTTTACTTACTACCACTTATTCCGTAACCGGAACAGGTGCTAGCGGTTGTGAGGATACCGCTTCGATAGCTGTAAATCCACAGCTCTGTCTTGGAATAAAAGAACCCTTAAATATAAATCCTGGTGTAAAGATTTACCCCAATCCAAGCAACGGGGCATTTACAATTCAATCAGAACAGGAAACAAAGCTTATCCTTACAGATGAATTGGGTCAGGTACTTAAAACCATTGATCTATCAGAGGTAAATAATTACCAGCTTGTTTTGAAAGATCTTTCGAATGGGATTTATTTTTTAACCGGAGAAGATAAGACCTGTACCATGAATCAAAAAATAGTTGTGCTTCATTAATCGCGAATTTAGTTCTGAAGTTTCCCGATCTTACCGAGCAACATTCTTTGTTCAGTTTTAGACTGTGTTAATTTGAACGCCTCTTCAAACTGTTTTTTTGCTTCATCCGGCTTATTCATTTGCGTATGAATCTCTCCCAACAAACTGTAATACAAATAATAGGATTTTAATTTTTCTTTTTTTCCAAGTGTTTGAATTAATTTCAAAGCCTTCGCTGCTCCGTCCAAATGAAGTACCACAATTACTTTATTTAATTCCGTCACTGGCGAAGGTGAGATCTTACACAACCATTCGTAATAGTGGAGAATTGCCTTCCAGTTTGTTTTTTCAAAGCTCTCCGCGGTACAATGTTCATAAGCAATAGCCGCTTCGAGGTGATATGTACTCACTTGGTCGCCCATGGCGGCTTTATTGATATAATACATTCCTTCGTTTATAAAATCCTTGTTCCATTTTCGCCTGTCTTGCGCTGGAAGCAGGATCATCTCACCCTCAGGTGTCAAACGGCTTTCATTACGAGAAGAATGAAAACACATCAAAGCCATGAGTGCAAATACCTCCGGCATGTGTGTATGCTCATTTTCAGCGAGTAAGTTACAGAGCATCAGGGATTCCTCAATAACATCCTTGCGGATCAGTTCTTCAGTATGTGTTGAATTATATCCTTCATTGAAAAGAAGATAAATTGAATTTAATACTGCCTCTGTTCTGCTTTTAATTTCGTTCACATTGGGAATGTCCAGTTTTACTTTATTGTTCCTGAAAAATTCTTTGGTACGGTAAAGCCGTTTCGAAACGGTGTCTTCCGAAGTTAAAAATGCTTTTGCAATTTCAGCAGTACTAAAGCCACACAGCGTTTTAAGAATAAGGGTGATCTGGTTTTCCTGCGAAATATCGGGATGACAGCAGGCAAACATCATGCGTAGCTGATCGTCCTTTATTAAATTTTCCTGGAACAATTCATTAAAAGTACTTTCTAAAGTATAACCCGATTTAAGAAGCACCTGCGTTTCATCCTCACCAAAAGCAACGGTGTTCTTTTGTTTTTTGATTACGTTGAGCGCTTTGTTTTTTGCGACGATAAATAACCAACTCTCGGCATCTTTCGGAATACCCTTTATTTTCCATTGTTCAAGAGCAGTCAGCAAAGTATCTTGCACTATGTCTTCTGCCAGTTCGAGATTTCTGGAACCAAAAATGCGGGTTAAAACGGAAACCATCTTTCCCGCCTGGTGACGAAAAAGATGGTTTACCTGGTTTTCTATTTCCTGTGTTGAATCGGGCATTTGTACAATGCCAAATTACCTAATTATTGGAATGTAATCCAACTTTGTTTCCTTCAGTATCTATGAAAAAAGCCATGTTACCTGTTTCAGGACTGATGTGCGTTTTTGGCATCACTACCTTACCACCTGCTTTTTCAATTTTACCGAGGGCAACAGAAAGATCGGGATTTGCATTTAAATAAATGACAGCTCCTTCTGCGCTTGGTTTATGCATAGGTCCCTGCACCAACGAGCCGGCCACCTTTCCATTCATATTTTCTGACGGGAAGAAAGACATTTGCATGCCCATCATTTCCTGTTGCTCCATTTTTATTCCGAAAACGGATTCATAGAATTTTTTTGCACGGCTCATATCGTTCACCGATATTTCGAACCAATTTAGAATGTTTACTTTTTCGTTCATGTTTTCTTTTTTTAATTGATTTTGTTTTTATTTTTAATTACCATTCCACCCATTCTCCCCTTGGGTGAATCCAGGTAGATGAGCTTGGTTTAGCACTAAACATTTTATACAGGCCGGAATTTTGAAATTCAGAACTCATATAGTGTTTCATCATGCTTTCTGAATCCATCCAAACATCCACTCCTAATACTTCCAATGCTTCAGGCGAACCAGGTGCAGCCATCCTGACGTGAAATTCGTGAGAGACAATTCCAGCGGCACGTGCTGCTTTTACTTGTCCTCCAATTGCTGTATTATGAATAGCTTCTGCTTCTTCAATCGACTTAACTGTGCCTTGTACAAGTCCGACGATTCTGGTGTTTTTACCTGATGGTGAAGGGAATTGAAAATTTAAAAAGCCTTTCAGTTTTGTCCATACAATTGCCTCCCTTGAAGTAAACATCATTTTCGCCCCGGCCTGAACCTGGTCATCACTAAAAAACCGATTTAAACCCTCCACGCTATCCCAGATATCCATAAACAACAGATCACCCTTAAAATCCGTAGCTGCATCTAACGGCATATAAGTCATGTGACTGATATCGCCTAAAGATTTAGCTGTTGCCACGCCATTTGGGTTTCCAGCTGTTTCATTGTGAAGCTTGCATGTTGATTCAATAGTTGGTGGTATAACTTTACCTGTTACAGTGAGTAAGTTAAATGTTATTTCCTGATTCATACGTTTCTTTTTTTTAATTACTAATTATTTTTTTTGTCTCATTATAAGCGTCTATCGCGAAACACGTATTTATAAGAAATACGGCTGCAAACATAATTTTATGCAATGAGGGGTTATTTCCCTGCAATTGCAATTCAACGTAGGTTAAAACAATTGCTCCAATAGTAAACCCCAATCCCAGGGTTAC
>JAYSYG010000101.1:0-2280 GCA_043716685.1 Sphingobacteriaceae bacterium
CGTCGCGGGCAAACGCTACAGATAAGGCTTGCCCTGAGTGACGAGACAGAAGCGCTGCTTCTCAGTAAGGGAAGTTTTTACCAGCAGACAGGAGGGAACTGGGTCTTTAAATTAAATGCTGACGGATCAAAAGCATATAGAATAGATTTACAGCTGGGGAGACAAAACCCAGAATATTATGAAGTTTTACAGGGATTGCAGCCAGGAGATATGGTCATTACTTCTGGTTACGATAATTATGAGAATACACAGGAACTGGTTCTAAAAAGTAAGAAATAGATCGCGCAGGCTGTAAAGTCTGTCTGATTTAGCACAAGAGCTTATAGGTTCAACTAACAAAAAAAATAAAGAAATATGATAAAAGTAAAAGACCTCGAAAAAATCTATCGTACGGAAGAAGTAGAAACGGTTGCTCTGAATAAAATTTCCTTTGAAATACATACGGGGGATTTTGTAGCTATTATGGGGCCGTCGGGCTGCGGTAAATCTACTTTACTCAATATTATTGGTTTACTTGACGATCTGGATAGCGGCAGCTTTCTGTTTAATGATACAGAGGTTGCAAAATTTAACGAACGCAAACGCGCGGAAATGCGCAAACACAACATTGGTTTTGTGTTCCAGAGTTTTAACCTCATCGATGAGCTTACCGTTTTCGAAAACGTGGAGCTTCCCCTTATTTATACAGGAGTAGCTACTGCGGAAAGAAAACGTATTGTGGATGAAGTGCTTGATAAGATCCAGATCGCTCACCGCCGCAATCATTACCCGCAGCAGCTTTCAGGCGGTCAGCAACAGCGCGTGGCTGTAGCGCGCGCTGTGGTGAATAAACCTAAATTAATTTTAGCCGATGAGCCAACCGGAAATTTAGATTCACGAAACGGAAATGATGTGATGCAATTACTTACTGATCTCAATGAACAGGGAACAACCATTATCATGGTAACACACTCCGAACATGATGCGCGCTATACGCACCGGGTAATCAACATGCTGGACGGACAGATCGTTACACAAAACATTAAAGTATAAATGAAAAACCTTATCATCCGATTTATAAAATCGGTTAAACGTTTCTTAAAAAAGAGAATTGATCTCCCTTTCCTGAATGCAGCGGGCGTATTGGTATTAGCGGGACTTTTGTTGATATCGGTCCAGATACTCTACATTATAAACGTTAAGGCACAAAACGAAGCCGAGCTTTTTTCAGAAAGTCCCGTTTACAGTAACATTACCTATATAAAACCTTTTACATCGCTTGTAGGGTTTAACCTGAAATTCCACAAAGAAAATAAACGTAGAACGAAGGAATCAAAAGCAGTAAGTTTTAGCTTTCCTCTGACAGTCATTAACCCCTTTTAAAATACATTTAAATGTTTAAGAATTACCTGAAAATAGCCTGGAGGAATATTATAAGAAATAAATTATTCTCCGCCATTAATATTATCGGGCTTTCCATAGGCATTGCCTGTTGCTCCATTATTTATTTGTATGTAAGTTATGAATTGAGTTACGACGATTACAATGAAAAAGCCGAACGGATCTTCCGGCTGACTACACATGTTAAGCAGCCAAAAAAAATCGATGAATTTGCAGGCACCTCTCCCCCTATTGCCGAGCGTATTAAAGCTAATTTTCCGGAAGTTGAGAATTTTGTAAGATTTGATTATTCACAAAGATTAATTTCTTACAAAGACAAAAAATTCTTTGATACTAAAATTCAGTATGCGGATTCAGGGTTGCTTGAAATATTTAGTTTCGGGTTGCTGGAAGGAAATGCGCACGCCGCCCTGGCACACCCATACAGTATTGTGCTAACAGAAACAATGGCTAAACGTTACTTCGGAAACGAACCTGCTTTCGGAAAAATGATGCAGCTTGCAGACACTGTTAATCTAATGGTAACAGGAATTATAAAAGACATTCCACGAAATTCTCATTTCACCACCGATTGTTTTATCTCCGGTAATACGCGTTACGATCTTTTTAAAAATGATGAACGATTTCTCAATAACCAGGGTAGTTGGTTTAACTGCAATTCCTATTCTTACATTCTTCTGAAAGAAAACACAGATGCCAAAGCAATGGAAGTTAAAATAAATAAAATGCTTGAAAGGGAAATGGCGGACGACATAAAAGAAACCGGACTTATTATGCATATAAAAATGCAGGCCGTTGGTGACATCCATTTAAAGTCTAACCTCGACGGAGAAATTCAGGGCAATATAAAAGGCGATATTACCTACGTGTATATTTTTACAGGTTCAGCCTTTTTAATTT
>JAYSYG010000102.1:0-7057 GCA_043716685.1 Sphingobacteriaceae bacterium
GAGATACCGTGGCTTCTGCATCATAACCCTCACTTGTGGTAAGCTGTTTGGTAATTTTTCCCCTTAGGTCAGAAATATAAATATCAAAGCTTTTATAAACTGCCCACAGGTATTTGCCCTTTATTTCCGGTACAGGCGGACAAGCCTCTCCACCCTTATAGGTAGAAGCATATAAAATATGTTTACCGTCTTTTAGAAAATAACTACAGGTGGTTCTCCCTTTGCCCGAGCTTATCATATTGGGTTTGTATGTGGAGTCTTTGACTGCCTTTTCGAGGTTGAGGTTAAAGATCTGGTCGCACTGTAAGTTCCATTTGGGGTTGTTACTTTGAAAAGATGCGTATTTACCGTCGAAGCTGAAATAGGCTTCAGCATTATCACCGCCATGTGTCAGCATTGTGAGATTTCCAAGGTGTTTTTCATTTTGAGAAAAACCCGTGGTATAAAAAATAAGTGTGAGATAAAAAAGGAAAACGCGCATAGTATGATTTTAAATTTGCAAATGTAGTCACAAAAGACGAGAGTTAAAAAGGTATAAAATCAATTTTTCAGGATTTTATATTAGTTACATTTACAAACTATTTTAAAATTAAACTGTTTTAACTGTGAAACAACAAGAGGATATAGATATTCCGGTGGGAACAAAAGCTCTGATCCTTTCAAAGTTATACTATGGTGTTCTTAGTAAAAGTCTTGAAACGCTTGAGATCGAGCGTTACTTTTCCATTCTTTATTTTTTAAACGAAAACAATGGCTGCAACCAACAGTGTATTTGTAATAACCTGGCAATTGATAAAACAGCTATGGTGAAAGTGATAGATTATCTGATGAAAGCCGGGTATATTGAACGGAAAGTGAATCCGGAGGATAGAAGAGAGCATTTTATTGTTCTGACAAAAAAAGGTAAAAAACATACAGAAGAAGTTGTAAGATCTTTTAATGCAATTGATGAAAAGATCTTTTCAAGTATTTCTAAGAATGACAAGACAACCTTTATACGTGTGCTCAATCTCCTGTCAAGCAATTTAAAGATATTACCGGGAAATGAGCTTGTTTTTAATTACAAAAAACAGCGGGCAGCAGAAAGCCATTCTATGATTGTTGGTTTGAAAAAGCCTTCGTCACTCAGTAAAAGAGTAAAAACGAAACCAGGGTATTCAAATCAGTAAGGGCCAACATAGCGAGATAGATACTGCTTTATTTTTATAAAATTGAATATGAAATAGCCATGTTTGCCGAACACAAACAAACAAGGAAGATAACTGGCTATTCCACACTTCGACAAGCTCAGTGCGGGTATGACAAACAAAAAACACTAACAATTACATATGAAAAAAATACCAAACTGGATCATTATTATTTGTGCAATTGCGCTTCTGATCGCATCCAAATTTATTTTTTTCTCTAAAAAGGTAGAAAAAACAATCTCCCCGGAGGAAAAAAAGAAAATACCGGTTGCTGTAAACTATTATGTAGTAAAAGCCACTTCGTTCAGCAATGATATATTTACGACCGGTAAGATCGGGGCCTTTAACGAGATCGCTATTCTTCCCGAGGTAAGCGGAAAAATTACGGCCATCTATTTCAAAGAAGGAGAAACGGTTAACAAGGGAACATTGCTTGTAAAATTGAACAGCTCCGACCTGGAAGCGCAATTATTAAAAACAAGAACACAATTAAAATTATCAGATCAAAAACTAAGCAGACTCAAAAAACTATTAACGATAAACGGGATAAGCCAGGAAGAATTTGATATGCAGGAAAATGAGCTGGCGGGTTTTAAGGCAGATGAAGCGTATATTCAGGCGCAACTGGCAAAAACAAATATTGTAGCGCCTTTCAGCGGTGTTATTGGTTTAAAGAACATCAGCGAAGGTTCTTTTGTGAATGCTGCAACACCTATCGTTTCGCTTATCCAGTTGCAGCCTTTATTTGTTGAATTTTCTATCCCCGAAAAATACAGCGACATCTTTAAGAAAGGGATGCGAGTAAATTTCTCAAACGATAACTTAAAAACAGCTAAAACCTTTTCGGCCTCTATTTATGCGATAGAACCAAAGGTAGATGAAGTCACCAAAACCATTAAAGCCAGAGCAATGTATAGTGGAACAGAATTATTTTACCCGGGCAGCTTCGTTAAGGTATTTGTAAATCTCGGCGAAACGAATAATGCGCTTATGGTTCCAACGCAATGCGTGATTGCCATATTAAAAGGCCAGAAGGTATTTGTGAGTAAAAATGCAGTGGCCGTTGAAGTTCCCGTGGAAATAGGAGTGCGTACTGACAAGAGTATACAGATTCTTAAAGGTCTGAACGAAGGTGACACTGTGATCACAACTGGATTACTTTCTGTAAGAAAAGATTCAAAATTAAAATTATTAAAACCGGTTAACTAATATGGATATAGCGTCTTTAAGCGTAAAACGACCGGTATTAGCCATTGTGATGTCGGTTGTCATTGTACTTTTTGGTGCAATTGGATACGGCTATCTTGGTATCCGCGAATTTCCATCCATTGATCCGCCGGTAATCTCTGTAAGAACAAGTTATACAGGCGCGAATGCGGATGTGATCCAGTCGCAGATCACAGAACCGCTTGAAAAAGCTATAAACGGTATTGATGGGATCAGGTCTATTTCAGCTTCTTCCAACCAGGGTTCCAGTATTATTACGATTGAATTTAATTTAAGCTCCAACCTCGAAGCGGCAGCGAATGATGTGCGTGATAAGGTTTCCCAGGCGCTAAGGCAGTTGCCCCAGGACATTGACGCGCCCCCTGTAGTATCTAAAGCAGATGCGAACTCCGATGCCATTCTCTCTATGACTTTATTGAGCGACACACGCTCTCTGCTGGAAGTAAGTGATTATGCGGAAAATGTAATAGCACAGAATCTGCAAACGATTTCCGGTGTAAGCCAGGTTCAGATCTGGGGTCAGCGACGTTTTTCGATGCGCATCCGGCTTCAGCCTGATAAACTTGCAGCGTATAATCTCACGCCATTGGATGTGAAACTCGCTTTAGATCGCGAGAATGTAGATCTGCCGTCGGGAAAAATTGCTGGGAATGCGACAGAATTAACGGTGAATACCATCGGGCGACTCTCTACTGTGCCGGAATTTGAAACGATGATCATTAAAGAGGATGCGAATAATATTGTAAGGTTAAGAGATGTTGCAAAAGTAGAGTTGGGTGCAGAGAATGAGGAAACTATATTAAAAGATTCGGGAATTCCAATGGTAGGCCTTGGGCTCGTGCCACAACCAGGTGCGAATTACCTCGATATTTCAAAAGAGTTTTATAAGCGTTTTGAAATTCTGAAAAAGGAATTACCGAAAGATTACCATATTAATATTGCGCTGGATAATACACGTTTTATTAAAAAGTCAATTGTGGAGGTACAGGAAACGCTTATCATTGCTTTGATCCTTGTGATCCTTATTATCTTTTTATTTTTCAGGGACTGGCTCATCGCCCTTCGTCCCTTAATAGACATACCGGTGTCGTTGATCGGCGCCTTCTTTATTATGTACATTATGGATTACTCTATAAATGTACTTACGCTTTTAGCAATTGTGCTTGCAACAGGACTTGTGGTGGATGATGGAATTGTAGTAACCGAAAATATTTTTAAGAAGATAGAAAAAGGCATGAAGCCGATGGAGGCTGCAATTGAGGGCACCCGCGAGATCTATATGGCCGTTATTATTACGTCTCTTACACTCGCTGCTGTGTTTATGCCGGTAATATTCCTGGAAGGATTTGTTGGAAGGTTATTTCGTGAATTTGGAGTCGTACTGGCCGGTGCGGTAATTATATCAGCCTTTGTTTCACTCACATTAACGCCAATGTTGAATGCAAAACTGGTAAGGAAAGATCCTACTAAAAAAAGCAGGTTCTTTCATTTAACAGAACCGTTTTTTGTGAGCCTTGACGAATGGTTCAAAAAGACGGTTACACGTTTTTTACAGAAAAGATGGTGGGCCATTGTTATTTTAATTGGATCAACAGGTGCTATTTTCTTTTTCGGATCACAGTTGCAATCAGAACTTTCTCCACTGGAAGACCGCAATTGGCTGAGAATGCTGATAACAACGCCCGAAGGAAGTTCTTTTGAAGCGACAGATGCCCTGGTAGATAAACTCTCCAATTTTGTTTCCGATTCCGTACCTGAAAAACAGGTTTGTCTTACTGTAACTGCTCCGGGCTTTGCAGGATCGGGTGCGGTAAATACCGGTTTTGTTCGTTTAGCTTTAACCGAGTCGGATAAGCGAAAACGTTCACAGAGTCAGATTGCAGCGTATGTGAACAAGTATGTTTCACAGTTTCCTGAAGGTCGCGTTTTTGTGATCCAGGAGCAATCCATTTCTTCTGGTGGTGGTCCCCGTGGAACGTTGCCCGTTGCGTTTGTTCTACAAACACAGAATTTTGAAAAGCTTCGCGAAAAGTTGCCTTTATTTATGGAGTTGGCCAACAAGAACCCGGTTTTTGGAGGACAGGTTGATGTGAATCTAAAATTTAATAAACCGGAGCTGACGATTGAAATTAACCGTGATAAAGCAAGAACCATGGGCGTTTCTATTGCGGATGTTGCTCAGACAATTCAACTGGCTTTGAGCGGACAGCGTTTTGGTTATTATATTAAAGGAGATAAACAATACCAGGTACTTGGCCAGGTAAACCGTGAGAACCGCGATGATCCGAATGATATAAAGGAACTGTATGTACGGAACAATAAGGGAGAAATGATCCAGTTGGATAACGTGATCACGATTATGGAACGCAGCAGTCCGCCGCAGCTTTATCATTATAACAGGTATCAGTCTGCTACAATTTCCGCCGGACTGGCACCTGGAAAGACTATTGGTGATGGAATTGATGAAATGAATAAGATCGCCGCACAAATATTGGATGATAGTTTTACAACATCCTTAACCGGCGCCTCCCGTGATTTCGCGGAAAGCTCTTCCAATATTTTATTTGCGTTTGTACTGGCGCTTGTACTTATTTATTTATTGCTGGCGGCTCAATTCGAAAGTTTTGTTGAACCGCTTATAATAATGATGACAGTACCCATGGCTTTATCAGGCGCATTATTTTCTTTATGGTATTTTAATCAAACCTTAAATATTTTTAGTCAGATAGGAATGATCATGTTAATTGGTCTTGTAACCAAAAATGGTATTTTAATCATTGAATTTACAAACCAACTGAGAGAGCGTGGCATGAAGGTAGGGGAGGCCCTGATTGAGGCTTCTACAGCCCGGATGCGTCCAATATTAATGACCAGTCTCGCAACCATATTGGGCGCCTTGCCCATTGCGCTTGCTTTGGGTGCAGGTTCAAAAAGCAAGATGGGAATGGGAATAGTTATTATAGGCGGCTTGTTATTGTCGATGGTCTTAACCTTGTTTGTAATTCCTGCTATTTATTCATTTATGATAAAAGATAAAAAGAAGAATGATGAGAAATTCTAAGTTAATCCTTATACACTCTTCTCAAAAGAAAGCAGTACTAAGCTGCCTTATGTTCTGTATTATGCTGCTTCCTGGCCTTTCTGTAGCGCAGGATCTTTTTACTGTTGAAGATGCAATAAAAACCGGTTTGGAAAAAAACTATTCTGTATTAATTGTAAAGAACCAACAGGAGATCGCCAAAGCGCAGAATAATTTCGGGAATGCCGGTATGTCGCCAACCGTTAGCCTTAATGCAAATCTTGGCCTCGCCAGCCTGAATTCTCACCAGGAGTTTAATACCGGGGTAGTGCAGGATAGGACAGGGGCACAGTCGAATGCTACAGGAGTTTCTCTAAATGCAGCATGGAACATATTTGACGGATTCAGAATGTTCGCTATTAAAAAACGTCTCGATCTGAATGAGCAATTGTCGGTTATCCAGTTAAAACAACAAATGGAGAATACAGTTTATAGTATTATTGTAACCTACTACAATGTTGTAAAAATTAAGGAGCTGATCAAAGCCGGCAGGCAAAATTTACAGATCTATGAAGAGCGCAGGAAAATAGCTGAGCTAAAACTACAGATAGGCTCCGATTCGAAAGTAGATCTATTAGTATCAAAATCAGATGAAAATAAAGCAAAAAGCGCTATCATTCAGTTCGAGCTTGATCTTCTGAATGCAAAAGTGCAGTTGAATTCCCTTCTTTCCAGGTCTGCGGATACTGATTTTAATACCAGCGATTCTATTAATGTAAATTATAATCCAAGCCTGGAAGATCTGAAAAAAAGTGTTACGCAGACGAATTCCTCGATTCTCATTTCCAGACAAAACGAGTTGATCTTCTCGCAAAGCGTGAAAGAGGCGCGCGCTGCCAATCTTCCTTTGGTGCAGGTGAATGGGGCTTATGTGTACACGCGCAATCAAAGTCAGGCGGGCATTGTATTCTTAAACCGGCAAAATGGATTAAATACAGGGATCTCCGCGAGCTGGCTGATCTTTAACGGAAATAAAAATAACAGACTTGTAAAGGAGAGAAATATTCTTGCGCTTAACCAGCGTTATGTAACCGAACAAACGCAATTGCAGATAGACGGGTTGGTGTATGTGAGTTACAGGGCATACCTGCTGAACAAACAGATTGTGAATATGGAACTGCAAAACCTTTCAGATTCCAAAGAAGTGCAAATGATCTCTTTGGAACGTTATAAAGTTGGAAAAGCGAATCTCCTGGAAACAATTGAAACCCAGAAAAACCTGGAAGATGCGCAGGTGCGTTATATAAATGCGCTTTATGCGATTAAAGTTGCCGAAGCAGAATTGCTAAGAGTGAACGGGAGTTTGGTGAAGTAATAGTGCCGGTAACTTTGGAAAAGTTTGCCGGATTTTTCGACGATAACTTTTCCAGAGGTATACCGTTAGTGCTGTGAAAAACGCATCTGCATAACCCCAAGGAAAGCTTCCTTAAAAATTTTAGTACTCATTTTACTCACCCCTAAAACGCGGTCTGTAAACATGATCGGTACTTCCACTAGTTTAAATCCCTTTTTATACGCGCGGTATTTCATTTCGATCTGGAAGGCATACCCCATGAATTTTACT
>JAYSYG010000103.1:0-2258 GCA_043716685.1 Sphingobacteriaceae bacterium
AAGAAACGTAAAATGCGTAAGATCAGGGCCAAGTTCTAATTTTACTTTACAAAGTAAAAAATCCCAATTAAAATTTGGGATTTTTTATTTCTTATTCCATCATAATCTCTTTATCTTTACGGCCATTATGAATAAGTTAATAGTCTTTCTTTCCTTTCTGACCTTCATTTCGTGCAACAATAATAGCGAAGATGAAAAATTAGGAACCGATTCAGTTACAAATACAGCAAGTGCTAACGGAAAATCAAAAGAAGATCTTCCGGAGATAAAATTTACCGAAGATGTGTTTGATTTTGGGAAAATTACGCAAGGAGAAAAAGTGAGTCATGCCTTTACATTTAAAAACATTGGTGAAAAAAACCTCATTATTAGCGGCGCCAGTGGAAGCTGTGGATGCACCGTACCTGAATGGCCAAGCGAGCCTATTAAGCCGGGAGAAGAAGGTAAAATTAATGTAGTTTTCAGCAGTGAAGGCAAAAGTGGAATGCAGGAGAAAACGGTAACGGTAATAACCAATTGCGAACCCGCTACCCGTGTCATTCGTATTAAAACCGAAATTATTGTTCCTGAAAAGACAAAATAATCAGACACTAAAGAAATACTAACAACTAAATATACACAGGTAAAACAAACATCCCGGTAGTTACCGGTACTTAATTACCACAAAAAACAAAAAGATGAATCAACTAGTAATTTTAATGACACAACCAGGTGGCGGGCAAGGAAGCGGAATGTCAACAATGCTCATGATGGGTGGAATCGCAATCGTATTTTATTTTTTTATGATGCGCCCTCAAATGAAAAAAGCAAAAGAGCAAAAAAAATACATTGAAGCCTTAAAAAAAGGCGACAAAATTTTAACTATCGGCGGAATTTATGGTAAGATAGTAGACGTAAGAGAAGATGCAACCATTATTATGGAAGTGGAAGACGGAACAAAAATGAAAATTTCCAAGAATGCTGTTTCTAACGATGCTACTGCTTCACTGAATGAAACTAAATTATAAGCTTGAATAGATCCAGCTCAAAATATTCATCTGACAAAAAAAAGCCTGGTAAAACCAAGGCTTTTTTTATTTGCCTGATCATCGCTTCTTTTCTTTGGCTGGTGCATTCACTGAATACTGTATATACCTACACTTTAAAAATACCGGTTTCTTTTAAAAATCAGCCGCAGAATAAAAAACCTCTTTTTCAAATACCCGAACAGCTATCCCTGGATGTAAAGGCTAGTGGTTTAAAACTTGCATTGATACTCCTTAATAAGCCATTCAAACAACTTGAGATTGATTTTAATACTTTAAAATCCGTGAACAGGGATCAGAACTATGTCCTTTCATCCTCTCATTTAAATTTTAAATCTATATTTAATTTTGAAACACAAATAAAACATATTAGTCCGGACACCCTTTATTTTTCAGAAAAAAACGGGTATCAAAAAAACGTTCCTGTTAAAGTTCCTCTGTATATTAAATGTAAAGAAGGCTATGGTTATAAAAAGCCTGCAATAAATCCTTCCTTTGTTACTTTGTGGGGAGACAGTTTACTTATAAGTAAAATTGACACCATATATACCCAGGCATTAACGCTCAGTAAACTCAATAAAAGTATTAGTACCCAATTGGAGCTGTTAAAGCCAGATCCGCAGGTATATACCAGCTCAGGAGAAGCCAGTATTTTTATTGAAGTGGCAAAGCTTGTGGAACAAACTATTAGTTTACCTGTAACAGATATCCGCGCTTCCTTCCAACAACACATTAATATTTTTCCCTCAACGGTAAAAGTAAAATTCACAGCGATCCAGAATTCTTTCAACCCGGAAGACACCTGTTTATTCAGGGCCATGATAGACAGTGAAAAGATAAATAAACAAAGTAAAAAATGCCCTGTGTTCTTAAGCACCTTTCCCGGACACGTAACTATAATGGATATCGAACCGCAGGAAGTAGAAATTCTAATCTTTAAAAAGTAATGGTTGCAGGATTGACAGGTGGCATTGGCAGTGGTAAAAGCACGGTAGCACGTCTATTTGAATTACTTGGCTGCGCTATATTTGAAAGCGACGCGATTGCAAAAGAAGTTTATTTTGATCCTGATGTAAAACCAAAGGTGATCTCTCTTTTGGGAAAAGAAAGCTATCTTTCTGAGACAAAAATTGATAAAGCTTTTATAAGCTCAAAAATATTTTCCGACACTCTGTTATTGCAGAAACTAAATGCCATTATCCATCCAGCTGTAATACATAGATCAAATCTGTT
>JAYSYG010000104.1:0-7001 GCA_043716685.1 Sphingobacteriaceae bacterium
TACTACGCCTCTAAAGTTTTAGTACCTGCTATTTGCCAATTACACAACATTCCTTTAAAAGTGGTGACTTTATATAGATGGCCGGTAGGAAATAAAAAAGAGAATTGAACCTGTTTTTCTGAGGGAGCTATGCTAAACGGGTTACAAAAATAAATTAGAGGCTCTTGACAAATAATATGTAGTCCCTGACATCTTCCGGGATTAATTCCACGCAGGTAGCTTAGTGTTTTTTGTATGGAGGAATTTACTAAGTAGCCTTATCTTTTGTGTTTCTTACAAGGCTAATCCCGGCAGAAAAGAAAATGGCTCCTAAAATGCCGGTAAAAATAATTGTTTTTATGTTTTTTGTATCTGCACCACCATTCATAAAGGAGATACCAGCATAAATTAAACCAATAACTCCTAAAAAGGTGAGGATAATTCCGAGTAAGCGTTTTTCCATAATGTTTCAGTTGAGTGATAGATTTATTAAATTGATTGGTTTTGACGTATGATTAAAATTGTGAGAACTACAAGAATCATGCAATTTAAGTGCCAGCGTTATGAAGTGCTAAACAGGCAAATGCGAGTGCGATGCATAGAGTGCTGGAAATATCGTAGCGAGATGTTACGCTGAGGGGGAATGACACTTTAAATTCAAGCTATTTACTATCCACTATAAAACTAGAAGACATTTCTCGAATCACTCTGTATACAATGTAAAGAAGCGCAATAATAATGATAAATATTCCTACTTGGTGAAAATAGGATGGCCTGTCGGGCTTTATGCGTATGTAAAACGTTTCCATAATGAAATAGCTGCTGTTGATGAGATGAAAAATAATTCCAAAGTAGAGCAACCAGTTTAAATTTCTAAAAGTCCAAAGAATAATAGGAAGTAGGAGAATAAAAATGAAAGTAAGGAATCCATGTACATGATCTGAAAATTCAAATACCAACGGCTTGGTTTGAAAATTCTGATAGAGAAAGAAAAAATGGATCAGGTGGTTTACCGCAAACAAAGTTATCAAAATACGAAATGAATCCCTTTTTTTATCATCCTTATAAATAGTTTTAAGACCATTGTAACCCACCATTAACAAAATGATGAGATTCAGGCCTGCTGATATTCTCCCTGAATTTCGGGTGCATTTTTCAAAAATTAAATTAGATTCTTCTGTCGTATAAGTAGCCAGTAAGTAAACTACTGCCTCCAGGCAACAGATGAGTGCTATTAGCAGAGGTATTCTTGATTTGGTTAACATGGGTTTTGTGAGATGGTGGAGTTATTATAACGAAATTATCAGAGAATTAGTATCCTGATTTTTTGAAGTATAGATCACAAATACGCATTATCCGGTTATTTCTTTTTACAATATGCTTTCGATTCTTCTATCGGGTATTTTTTATCGAGGTCAATGTCATTAAAACTTTTATTCGAACCCCAGGAAAATAATTTCTCAAAAAAGGGAAGTAGTTTTTTATTCTTTATTTTACTGAGGAAATAAATTTCGTGCTCTTTTTCTTTAATACCCATTTCATAGAGTACTTCATTATGCTCCAGGATCCCTATCTCATGAAAATAATGCATCATGCGAAAGTATTCGCAAACATTCCCGCTTTCCAGTCTTCCAGCAAAATAATAAGGCATGAACCAACCGATCACATAACAGGAAAACGATATTGTTTTACCGATCACGTGAAAGCGGAATTCATAATACCGTGATACCGGTATATCATAGATGTTCATGATCTCAAGTACTTCTTTGCGGTGGTTCCATTCGTCCAGCTCAATTTGTTTTATAGCAGCTTTTTCAGCTATGTCTTTTACCGATCCTGCATGACCCTGGTAAGCAAATGCAGCAGCTTTCTCCGCGGAATAAGCTTGTTGGAGTAAATTGATAAGTTTTTTTTGTGTGATTTTCAATGTTTGGGTTTTAAAGGTTCTATCGAGCACCTAAATTGGTTTCTTTCTCCGGATGTGAATTTACTGTATTTTTATTAGAGGTAAAACGCGGGCGACGAATACAAATTCCGCGAACCGGCTGGAAGTCTTGTTAGTTTTGAATTAGCGGGTCACTACGCCCAACGGGGCAATGTCATTTGGTTAAGAAAGTATGAGAATTTCGTAACTGCACACGCCCGTTATTCTATGTTTGCAAAATAGGAGAATAATTAGTTTATTTTTTTACGATGTTAAAAGCGGTTTGTGATTACTTTCTTCGTCGCAATAAAGGTGGGGAGCGTCAGTGCGAGGGCTTTTTCGGCCCGAAGCAATCTCATAGCCTTACACAGGATATTGCTTGCACATTTTTTGCTCTATCGCAAAAACTCGCATTGACTTGATGTATTGAAAACTGGTAACTAATCCACAGGGTAAAATTCTTAACTTAATGACATTGGCCCAACGGGGTTATTCTGGTGTAAATCAGAGCTTATCCTCGGACATGGAATGTTTTTGTATTTCTGTTGCGTGTTGTTCACCGAAATTTTCCCACATAAATTTAAAAACCGTCTTACATCAATTAATGGCAATAACTATTTGCTCACAACTAATTTTTTATTAATTGTGTAAGTGTCGCTAACAAAGGAAATGATGTACATCCCCTCTGGCAAACCTGCAAGACTCAAGCTGAAGGATCCTTCCCCGCAATTCTGTGCAATCAGCTGTTGACCCAAAGAGTTTTTCAGTAAAACTGTACCCTTTGTTATCGCTGCAAACCTAATATTCACCAGATCTCCTGCTGGATTTGGAAATACCACGATGTCACTGCCGTCTTCCTCCGCTTCATTTTCAATACCAACAATTACATGATCGATGAATTCGGTATACGGACCATAATCTCCTGCTCCGCTTTCACTAAGTTGTCTTGTATAAAGCAATGGGTGACTGATGGTTTGAGAATAATAATAGTACGATGTGTTATAATAAATGTACCCGTAAGGAGATCCATTTTTTGTAACCGAACGTGTGCTTTTAAATTTTATTGCCAAAACGTCCTGAAACGTACCGGAAGGGAGGATCAAAGTACCGGAGCCATGGGCAGCAAAAGAATTTTGCAGACTCGTAACAAAAGTATCGGCACCGCTTACAGATGTTGAAATGACGGTTTCAGTATAGATGTCACCATAAGCAAACGGCAATGGTAATTCCATAGGGTTTATAGTTGCGCTTACTGTGATAGGATAGACTTCGCGTACGCCTCCGTTGCCAACAGTAAGAAAAGCGTCGGCTCCCGTGCCTGTTCTAACAAGATCGGCTTGCGGATACAACGTAGCGGTAGGAACTGATGTTGCTATGTTATATGAAATCAAATGTGTTTCTGGACTTATGGCTGCAATGGAACTGAAATTCCATAGTTGGTTGGCGCCAGGGCTATTTAAAACGGGTGACGAGGTTCGCATGCTGAACACTTCGCCTGCCTGCGGACAACTGGTCTGGCAAGTAAGTGTTTGTCCAAAAGCATTTTGAATATTCATCAAAAAAATGGGGAAAACAAATAGTATTTTAAGAAGAAGTAGTTTTTTCATTTGGGTTATTAATCTAAAGATAATAAAATTTTTTAAGCCTACACATATTTTGATAAAAAGGGGAGTAGCTAAAATAAAAGAAGCCCGGAATGGCACTACGCGCGCGGTAAATAGCCGGTTTTTCTAGCTGTCTATTTTGCCCAACCTGTAAAATGTAAGTCCTTTTAAAGATTTGGCTACGTGTCCATTTTCAACAAATGTCCAAACATTATGGAAATGCTTCTCGGAGTTATTGCCCTTTAAAATCACTTTTCTACCTTTTATGGTCCAGTTACCTTTAACGAGAATTTTTTTGTCAGGGTTAGAGAAATCCTGGTAATAAAAACTCTGGTCGGAATTAAGTATCAGTTTAATTTGGGAAGGGTCTGAAGGGGAAACACTATAAGTCCCTATAAACTCATTAGCATTTTTATCGGTAAATGACGACATTAAAATGATTGTTGCTAATACTGTTAAGATTTTAATTGTTTTTTTCATGGCTATAGTGTTTTGATTTGTCTTTTTCCTTCATAAAATTGGCTATGGCGGATTATGTTCAGGCACCGTATCCGGGGCCATAAGTTAAAAGTACGAATGTCTGCCGAGATTTAAAAATGCAACGTACACAGGCATTCTTAGAAAAATAATTCAGGTCTGTTCGGCATGAATCTAAAACATAAAACGCACTCAAATGCGCAATTAACAGATGTAAGTTTTTTTTAAAGGCTGGAAGCCCTGTTATATTTGGCTTAGCGGGACACTAAGCCAAACGAGGCAAATAAAAATTCGCGAAGCTGCAACTTTCTATGCCCGAACGATGACCGAGTCCGCCCCCTTACTTTTGCTTGCTGTTATAGCCAGTGCTTCTTGTCATACCGTGAGTGCTTTTTTGTTGTCATTTATAAATTGCTCAAACGTTGTCGGTTGTTTGTTCGTAATTTTCTCAACCCAATCTGTTATTTCAGGGTCTTTTTGAAATCGAGGGAAGTAGTGAAGCATAATCATAACAAGTATCAGCATTGTCGGTGTTTTCTCTTTTCTTTTTGTGAGAAAAAAACTAAAAAGGTTCGGGGATATATATTGAATGTTAGTCTTTAAAATGTTACTTATTTTTTTTGCCATTTCAAAGAAGCTCAACTTTTCTTTACAAGTTAATTCATATGATTTATTGACGTGTTGAGATGTATTTGTCAAAACACTTGCTGAAACCAAGCCAATGTCACGAACGTCAATGAGTGTGAATTTTGCATTGCCGGCAGGTAAATAAATTCTTTTCAGATTAACCAAGTCGTTATGCAAAGTTGTCGTAAAGTTTTGCATAAAATAAGCAGGTCGTAAGAATGTGTATGGGATTTTACTGTCAACAATTAGTTTTTCAATTTTGTGGTGTGGAATTATTTTACTTTTCTCAACGCCCTGAACTGATAAGAAAACTATATGCTTTACACCTTTGTCTTTACAAGTATCAACGATAGGTTTAAAATATTTTTCTACTTCTGAAATTTGTGGTGGTCGTAATAAAAAAAGGATACTGCAACCATCTAAAGCAGTGTCGTATGTCGTGGAGTCGGTAAAGTCGAATTGTGAAAATTTGATTTTGTAGTTATCTAATTTATTGTTGTCAGTTGTCAAGCTCCTAACACCAGCATATAGGTCGAGTTGATGGTTTATGTTCTGCAAAGATTTAATTACCTCTGTTCCTACATTTCCAGTTGCACCTGTAATTAAAACTTTTGTCATATTATTTGGTCTGTTTGAAGTTGTTTGGTCGTCCTAGCATTGGATATAACGGACTCGGGATTGTCGCATTTTTTCGCTTTGCGCTTTCCAGAAACTGTGTAATAAAGATAATGATTTTATTTTGAAACTCTTTCTTAAGGCTAGCGTTTTAAGTTCCGCCGTCGGCGGGCAATTTGTCCACGCGATGCCCGTGAAGGCGCAAAGGAAAAATTGTCGCCACGACCCGTGTTACCTGCTGTATGTGCTATCCAGTTACGTTGAGTTTAAGTATCCGCTTATTTTTCTTTTTCTGATTTCTTTAAAAAATGATAATTAACTGAAATGAGGCCGAGCCTGTCAGGTCGCCTGTTTGGTAATCTCCGCCAAACTTGTATGTTCCGCTTAGGTATCTATAAGTTGAAAGCAAGAAATCAAGGCGGAGATAGAGCCTGTTCTTTTTACTAAGTCTAAAAGACAAACTTGTTTTAACGGTTGGACATATTTGGTTAAAATAGTAGTAGTTTGTTTCAGAATGGTGACTGTCAACAAAACTTGCCGCTAGCCCACCTAAAAAATCAAATACAAAAAACTTTTCTTTTAATGTAGTAAAACCAATTAAAGCATAAGTATTATACCGCATTTTTTCAAAACCTTCCATGTAACGAAAGCCCTGTCTGCCTTCAACCACAAAGTATTTTCAGAACTTGGAAAAATTAAGGTTTATGTCTTTGTCCGTATATACAGGAACGGTGTTTGGTCCCTCGACATAATCAAAACCGAGTCCTAGTCCGATTACATTTTGAGATCGAACAATTGTCGAAGTGAAAATGATTAATATGATAAGGAGCAGCGATTGCCTACAATATCAAGAAGTGGTTAAAGTGGCGGGAAGCTAACAATCAATTAACAAAATGCCGTAGTGAGGCGTTAGAAACGCAGGTAAATAAACAAAACCTGGGTGTTTTTAAACATTCTAAGGTATCAAGAAATCAAAATACGGCAATTGTAATTTTTCTTAACTAATTTTTTTTGGGACGAAAAAAAACTGACATGAACGCTGCTTTGTAGTTTTTAAAATAATGTTGCGCAACAGCCACCGCTGTTATGCAGCGTTGTGAACGTATTGCTTAATTGAGTTTAAGTCCTTTTGTTTGTGTGCTTTTTCGTCTTCAATGTCGAAGTCGTCCTGAAGTCCGAGCCAAAATTTGGCAGAATTACCAAAAAATTTAGACAGTCTCAAAGCTGTGTCTGCAGTAATTCGTCTGTTGCCTTTAATAATCTCAGAAATACGTGTCTGCGGAATTGAGATTTCTTTTGAAAGTCTATAAGCGCTTAGTTTAAGAGGAATTAAAAATTCTTCTAATAATACTTCACCCGGGTGTATGTTCTTTAGTTTTTTCATTGTCCTTTATTTTTAATGATAGTCCAGCAATTCAACATTAAAAGCATTTCCATTTTCCCATTTGAAAATTAAACGCCATTGATTATTTACACGAATCGAATAAAAGTCTTTGAGATTGCCTTTTAGTTTTTCAAGTCTGTTCGAGGGCGGAATCATAAGATCTTTTATGTCAAAAGAGTTATTAAGCATTCTTAACTTTCGCCGGGCAATATCTTGTATATCTGTCGAAAAACCTTTAACCCATTCACCATCCCAAATTTTCTGAGTGGTCTTGTCGCCAAATGAAACAATCATACTTTCTTTTTACGTTACTAACGTTAAAGGTAAGTAATTATTTGCGTGTCTGCAAATTTATTTTAAAGCCGAATTTAAACTAAATGATAGTCTGAGC
>JAYSYG010000105.1:0-21110 GCA_043716685.1 Sphingobacteriaceae bacterium
TTTTGCTTGCAGAGCTTCACCACCGGGTTAAAAACAACCTGGTTATTATTTCAGGCTTGCAGAATTTGCAGGAAGACGCCACATCCAATACTGAGGCCAAACAAATTATCGGCGATAGTAAAACGCGCATTATGAGTATGGCCCTTGTGCATAAAATGCTGTATGAAAACAACGAGCTTAAAAGTATTGACCTTGGGAAATATGCTTCAGAATTGATCTATGAGCTATTTTACTCGTACAATCTTTTAAAAACAGTTACGATCCACGAAGATTTTGACACGATCCATATCCCGGTTAACAAATCCATACCGTTAGGCCTCATCTTAAATGAAGTAGTTACTAATAGTATTAAATACACCTTTAAATCCGTTCAAAAGCAAAATGGAATTATCGATGTCCAGCTTAAATTAAAGGATAATAATGTAAAGCTTGTTGTGAAAGACAACGGCCTTGGATTTCCAAAAGACTTTAATGGTGAGGAAGATGCACATTCTTTAGGCATCTATCTTATAAAAACACTCGCAGAGCAAATCGATAGGAAGGTGCGCTTTTCCAACGACGACGGCGCCAAAATAGAGCTAAATTTTACCCTCAATTAAATTTTATAAAATGCAAGGCATTTAAAGGTGCTTTTAAGCATATAAAATTGTATTATTGTGGTTTAGTTAAAGTTTTAGGGATTAAAATATGAAGATAGGCTTTGATATTTTAGGTGGGGATTTCGCTCCAAAAAATTGTTTAGAAGGGCTTGTGATGGCTTCCAAAGAATTACCTGCGGATGTGAAGTTGGTTTTGATCGGAGATAGCAACACGGCTAAAGAATATTTTACCAAAAACGGCATACATGCCAACCAGTTCGAATACGTTCACACCACCGATGTTATTGAAATGGGAGAACATCCCACCAAAGCATTTTCACAAAAACCAAATAGCAGCATTTCCTTAGGATATAAATTGTTAAAAGAAAAACAGATCGACGCTTTTGCAAGCTCCGGTAACACGGGTGCAATGCTTGTAGGAGCTATGTTTACTGTCAAAGCTATTCCCGGCATTATCCGTCCCTGTATTACCTCTATCCTTCCAAAAGAGAACGGAGGATTTGGAATAGTGCTGGATGTTGGAACCAACGCAGATTGCAAACCAGATGTATTATACCAGTTTGGTATGTTAGGTTCCATTTGCGCAAAAGAAGTTTACAAAATAAAAAATCCGAAAGTCGGCCTGCTCAATATAGGCGAAGAGCCTGAAAAAGGAAATCTTGTAACCCAGGCCACACACGCCCTGATGAAGGACTCTAAAGACTTTAACTTTGTGGGGAATATTGAAGGCCGCGAAGTTTTTTCTGACAAGGCGGATGTAGTAGTATGCGATGGATTTGTAGGAAACATCCTTCTAAAAACTGCGGAAGCATTTTACGACGTTATTAAAAGCAGGAACCGGAGCGATGACTATTTTGATAAATTTAATTACGAGCTGTATGGCGGCACCCCTGTTTTGGGGATCAATGCAAATGTTGTAATAGGACATGGCATCTCCAGCTCGCTCGCTTTTAAAAATATGCTGTTGCTGGCAAAAGAAGTAATAGACGCCAAATTGAATGATAAAATAGAACAAATTTTTCAATGATGAACAAAGCTGCAATTACAGCCGTGGCAGGGTATTTGCCGAAAAACATTCTTACAAATCGTGATCTTGAGAAAATGATCGATACAACCGACGAGTGGATTACCAGTCGTACAGGGATCAAAGAAAGACATATAGAAAACGATCCGGAAAAAGCTACATCCGATATGGCGGTTGAAGCAGTGAAATTGCTGTGCAAAAAAAGAGGGATCACTCCCGAAGATATTGACCTGCTTATTTGCGGAACAGTTACGCCAGACATGGTTTTCCCGGCAACTTCCAATATTATTTGCGCCAAGCTTGGTGCTAAAAACGCCTGGGGGTTCGATCTCGGTGCCGCCTGCTCAGGTTTTATTTACGGACTGGTTACCGGAGCGCAATTTATCGAAACAGGCCGGTATAAAAAAGTGGTGGTGGTTGGAGCAGATATGATGAGCCGTATTATTGATTATACCGACAGGGCCACCTGCGTTATTTTCGGTGATGGAGCTGGAGCTGTTTTATTGGAACCAACAAGCGAGCAAGTAGGCGTAATGGATTTTATACTTCATTCTGATGGTAACGGCGCTACTCATTTACACATGAAAGCCGGCGGATCTTTAAGGCCGCCAAGTCATGAGACAGTTGACAAAAAAATGCACTATGTTCACCAGGAAGGCCAGGCAGTATTTAAACATGCTGTTTACAACATGGCCGAAGTGAGCGCAAAAATAATGGAGAAGAACAATTTAAAAGCAGAAGATGTTACCTGGCTGGCCGCACACCAGGCCAATAAACGAATTATCGACGCTACTTCTTCCCGCATGGGCATTGGCTCTGACAAAGTGATGATGAACATTGAGCGTTATGGCAATACCACTGCAGGTACTATTCCGTTGTTGCTTTGGGATTATGAAAAACAATTAAAAAAAGGCGATACGATTATTCTCTCTGCTTTTGGCGGCGGATTTACCTGGGGCGCCATTTACCTTAAATGGGCGTATGACGGGAGTAAAAGTGGTAAATAAAATTCAAAACGGCAATTTAATAACCGCTAGTACTCTAAATTAACACGCAGAAAATATACATAGAAACGTCACATTGCGAGTGTTTTTCATTATGGCCTATCTATGTGGTTATAATAAGTGAGGCGCATTATCGCCTAAAGCTGGATTTTAACCGTTAAAAACGCTAATTTAACATAGCTTGCAGAGCATTTTGTGTGTTTTATAACCTAAATTTGTGTATACCTAACTAACCTGGGCTATGAAAAATAAAAACTACCTCACTATTATTTTACTTGCCATTTGCTCCGGCCTTTTTTCTTTTATTCATTTTCCTGCGCTGGAAGAACTTGCTTTGAATTCGCCAATTCCTATGGGTGATTATAAGATGAAGGATGTTTCCGGTAAAGACCTCAGTTTAAACGATGTTAAAACCCCGAAAGGCTTACTGGTTATTTTCTCATGCAATACCTGCCCGTACGTAAAGTTGAGCGCAAGCCGTATTAAAGAATATTCAGATTATAGCCAGGCCAATGGTATTGGTTGTGCGATTATTAACAGTAACGAATCGCAACGCAACGAAGACGACAGCTATGCCGAAATGGTTAAATATTATGTCTCGCAAGGGTTAAAATGTGCTTACACGGTAGATGAAAAAAGTCAACTGGCAAATGCTTTTGGTGCAGGGCGTACCCCACAATGCTTTTTATTTAACGCTAAAGGATTGATCTATAAAGGTGCGATTGATGATAATGTGAAAGATGCTTCAGCGGTTAAAGATCCTTATTTAAAAAATGCAATTGCTTCTCTTTTAAAAAACGAAACCCCTAAAACCCAGGAAACTAAATCCATCGGCTGTACCATTAAACGACTGGAATAGTTTTTCGATACACCTTTATTATTCTTGCTGTTTTATTTTTTAGTTTGCGATGCTCTCAGAATGGTTATACATTCGTTCTTCAATTAAAAATCCAGATTGAATAATTAGGAGGGTAATTTTAACCAAAGCGTATCACAAACCTAACTTAATTATTCTGCGTTAACATTCAAATAATCTTTGTGTATTAAATTCCTGAATACACAAAAAAACAGGAAAAATCCTGTACCCTTTATTTTTTGTTGCGATCAAAAAATGCTTAGCTTCGCACTGCGTATTTTGAAAACGCAACGACACAAAAACCCAAAACACCTCTTTAAGAATTATTAAAATGGAAAAAAGATTCACACTACTGATTATAGTTCCTTTCCTGTTTTCAGTTGCCCAATCACAAACTGTAGCTCCAACTATTGTTTCAGGCAATGGCGGCTATAGCCAGTCGCCACAAGGTTCTTTGGCCTGGACCATTGGTGAGCCAATAAGCGAAACGTATACCAGCAGCACAAACATAACAACTATGGGTTTTCACCAACCCGAGGAACTTGCTCTCACTACTTTAATAAAAGAGCAGGGAGACGAAAAAGCCATCCTCGTTTATCCGAACCCTGTGCAAAATGAATTAACCGTAAACTTTGGTACTGTTCAACAGGGGAATTACCTACTGGAACTGGTTGACGGACTCGGCAAACTATTGCTTGCGACAGAAGTGCCTGTTACAGAGCAATCCAAACGCATTATACTTTCTTTGAACACAATCAGCATTGGTGTTTATTATTTAAAAATAAGCAGAGATGCTTTCAGCAAAACAATTAAGATCAATAAAATTAATTAAACGATTATGATGAAAAAACAAGTTTTAGTATTAATGCTATTTATGATAAGCATTGGCGGGGTATACGCACAGGTACCACAAGCAATTAAATACCAAGGCGTTGCGCGCGATGCCGGGGGTATGATTTTAAATGCACAGATCATCACTGTTCGTCTCAGTATTCATGATATAACCTCTACCGGTGCATTAGTTTACCAAGAGAGCCATGTTGTAACAACCAATTCTTTTGGCTTATTCAACATAAATATGGGCCAGGGGACTGTTATATCGGGCGTTTTTTCGGCTATTAACTGGGGGCTTAATAACAAATACATTGAACAGGAAGTTGATTTCGGTTCGGGCTTTGTTAACATGGGCACTTCGCAGTTCTTAAGCGTGCCTTACGCTTTATATTCAGGCAATGCATCTTCCACCGCTTACGGACCAGGCACCGGAATTTCCATTACCGGCACCGTTATTAGTAATACAGCGCCTGACCAAACAGTTAGCATCGCACCGGGATTAAACACGGCTATTTCGGGAACTTACCCAAATTTTACAGTGGATGCAACGCCTTCTCTTGCTATTTCAGGTAACCAACTATCAATCAGCAATGGTAACACTGTAACGATTCCTTCCTCATCCGCTCCATCTTCCTATACAGCAGGGTCCGGCATCAGCATCACTTCCGGTTCTATCATTACGAACACGGCACCGAATGTCCCGGTTACGTTTACAAATTCAGGTCCTTCTACTATCAGCGGTGCGTACCCGAATTTTACCATTAACTCTTCTTCACCGACAATTGCCGTTACTACGACTGCGGCGGCGGCGGCCTCTGTGGCAGGTTCGGGAAGCTCATTTAGCATCAACGTACCACCTCCAACGTTTACAAATGCGGGTCCCGCTACTATTACCGGTGCTTACCCAAACTTTACCATCAATTCATCTGCAGGAGTTACTTATACGAATGGTGCGGGCATCAGTATCACTTCCGGCTCCATTATTAATTCATCGCCGCACGTTATACCAACTGTAGCTATTACTACCACTACAGGAGCGGCCGCTGCGGTGAGCAGCTCAGGAAACTCGTTCAGCATTAACGTACCTGCTCCAACATTTACGAATTCAGGCCCTGCTACCATTACAGGTATCTACCCTAATTATACGATCAATTCGGTGAACAGCACTACTTATACAAATGGCACTGGCATTGGCATTACTTCCGGTTCTATTATTAATACGTCACCCAACATTACACCAACAGTGGCAATTACTACTACTGCCGCCGCTGCCGCCGCAGTGAGCAGCGCAGGAAGTGCTTTCAATATAAACGTGCCGGCTCCAACGTTTACCAATTCAGGCCCTGCTACCATTACGGGTACCTATCCTAATTATACAATCAATTCGGTGAACAGCACTACTTATACAAATGGCACTGGCATTAGTATTACTTCCGGTTCTATTATTAATACGTCGCCGAACATTACACCAACTGTGGCAATTACTACTACCGCCGCCGCCGCCGCCGCAGTGAGCAGCGCGGGAAGTATTTTCAACATAAACGTACCTGCTCCAACCTTTACCAATGCGGGGCCTGCTACCATTACCGGCGCTTACCCTAATTACACAATCAATTCATCAGCCGTCACCACTTATACGAACGGAACGGGCATCAGTATTACTTCGGGCTCTATTATTACAAATACTTCTCCTGGCATTACCCCAACCATTGCGGTAACTACCAGTGTGGCCGCAGGTGCTGCTGTTTCGAACACAGGCAATACTTTCAATATTAACGTACCGGCACCAACGTTTACAAATGCAGGGCCAACAACTATTACGGGTTCGTACCCTAACTTTACTGTTAACTCCTCTTCTAACAGCGGTTGGGGAACAACAGGAAATGCAGGAACAACACCTACAACCAATTATGTTGGAACAAGCGATGCACAACCTCTTGTTGTAAAAACAAATGCTGTTGAACGTTTACGTGTTTTAGCAAATGGTGATGTTGCCATTGGCTCACAAACTGCGGGTATTAATACCGGAGCAGGCAGATATTTAACGGTAAGCTCCACTACCGCTTATGCCAACTCCACGGCGGCCCTTGAGCTGGAAGGTGGCTCATTAAGTACATTTGTGCCTGTAGCTAGAATCGATTTTAATTCAGCTATTGGAAGTAATCCTTCTGCCAACATTGTGCGTGTGGCTGCTTTACGCGCAGGTAATGCAACTGCGGGGGTGCTCCAGTTTTCTACCCACGATGGGGTAACTATGAACGAACGCATGCGTATTGCAGAGAACGGAAATGCTTCCATAGGATCAACCACAACCAATTCCGCAAGACTGAATCTTTTTGCTACTACAACAGATACTGCTTCACCGGTTGGCTTAGCCGTTACAAATAACTATAATGGAGCTTCCAACAAATTCGGCATTGATGTGAATGTGGATGGGGCCGGAAGCGCTGCAAAATACGGGATCAGCTCTACCGTGGTTGGCCTTGCAGGCGATGGAAATACGAATTATGCTTTTAACGCTGCTATGACTCCTAACGGAACAGGATCCGCCTACGGCCATAATATTACAATTGCAGCGGCAGGGTCTGGCATACGTTATGGCAATTATACCTCTGTATCCAGCCTGGCTGCAAATAACTCTAATACTTACGGTCACCGTATCCTAATGTCCGGAACGAATGCTACTGCCCTGAAATATGGGTTATACGTAACAGGAGAAGATATGAACTATTTTGCAAACAGTGTAGGTATTGGAACAGCAACCCCAATTTATAAACTGGTTGTTGCCGGCCCTCAGGCTAATGCGATAGACGGGCCAAATATGAGTTTTGTAACCACGCAGGATAACTACCCGACCATGCACATGCTCAACTGGAACCACGCCGAACAGTATTTGATGTTTAATGCCTACTACGATGGTGCCTTCAGAAGCTCTACAACAACAGGAAATTTTAAAATGGGTAGTTACAATGGTAAAATGATCTTCCAGGCCGCAGGTGGTTATGCAGCAGGTACAAACATGAACTCCAATTTTATAGATGCCATGATGATAGGTAACAACGGCTTTGTAGGTATAGGGATAAATTCTTCAACCACCCAGCCGGGTTATCTTTTCCACGTGAACAAAGATGACGCCGGTGTGCTGGCCTATTTTTCTAACAATACGCAAAGCTCGGGTACAGGGTTACGAACGGAAGTTGTTACTACTGCTACTTCTACAGGAACACGTTACGGTTTATATTCACAAGCCTTTAACGGGCAGGGTGTTAACTACGGAACGTATTCGCACGCACACGGCGGACAACAATCTTTTGGTTTATGGACTGAAAGCGGTGGCCAGTCCACTGTCTGGAACATGGGACTCTATTCTTCAGCAACAGGAACTACCGGGGTGTATGCCGCTTACATGATCGGGAATGTGTGGGTAGGTGGAACGTTATCAAAATCTGCAGGAACTTTCAAGATCGATCATCCGCAGGATCCTGAAAATAAATTCCTGATCCATAGTTTTGTGGAAAGCCCTGATATGATGAACGTGTATAACGGAAACGTGACTACAGATGCTAACGGTGATGCCATCGTACAATTACCAACATATTTTGAAGCAGAGAATATCAATTTTAAATACCAGCTCACGGTGATAGGTCAGTTTGCACAGGCTATTGTGTTTGAAGAAGTGGCCAACAACCAGTTTAAGATAAAAACCGACAAGCCCAATGTAAAAGTAAGCTGGCAGGTAACCGGCGTTCGTAATGACGAATACGCCAAAAAGAACAGAGTTGTTCCTGAGGTTGACAAACAAGGCGCTGAAATAGGAAACTACCTGGCACCGGAAGTGTACGGCCTTGATGAGAGCCGTCGCATAGGACCAAAAAGAGAAGAGGCTGTGAATAACGTCAGAAAATAAAGAAAATTTATCCTAAATTTTAAGAGCCTGATCTTGTTAAGATCAGGCTCTACCTTTTTAATGAGCGCTGGAAATAGATTAACTATATTATCTTTATCTTTACCTGGCTATGTTTAAGAAAGAGCTCGACCCTGAGGATTTTTATTACAGCCCCGAGGGTTACATTGTTTTTACAGAAAAGTACCATTTAAAGCGCGGTCATTGCTGCAAAAGCGGCTGCAGGCATTGCCCTTATGGCTACAATAAAAAAACAGGAGGGTTTGACCGACCTAAAAATTCAGATAAAAAGTACTAAAATTTCCGGTATGATGGAAATAAAAGTATTAAAATTTCTAGTATGATGGAAATAAAAGTACTAAAATTTCCGGTATATATTAAAAATTACTACCTTTGTGCCATGCTAAACAGGAATTTACAACCTTTCCTTCAAAAGTGGTTTTTTAGAAATAAAGCCCTCATTCTAACAGGGGCGCGTCAGGTAGGAAAATCTACTCTGGTAAACCAACTGGCAGAAAAAGCGAAAGTAAAAACCCTATATATAAACGCAGATGAAGCAAGAACACGGAAATTGTTGAAAGATCCTGATCTACAGATGCTCAAAAATCTCATCGGAAAAAATAAACTTGTCATCATTGATGAAATTCAGCGGATAGTAAACTCTGGCCTTCTCCTAAAGCTGATGGTGGATAATTTTAAAGGTGTTCAGTTTATTGCAACGGGATCTTCCGCGCTCGACATTTCTGAAAAAATAGTTGAACCGCTCACCGGAAGACATTTTCTATTTCATCTTTATCCCTTTACTTTATCCGAATTATATAAAGATCAATCTCCTTTCCAAATCGAATCACACCTTCCTTTCCATCTGGTATACGGCTCTTATCCTGAGGTATGTAATAATCGTGAGGATGCAGAAATATTCATAAAACATCTTGCCAATCAGTATCTGTATAAAGATGTACTGGCCTGGAAAGACATTCGCAAACCCGACCTGTTAGATCGCTTATTACAATTGCTGGCTTATCAGGTAACCAGCGAAGTTTCCTTAAACGAACTGGCTACACAGCTAAAAATAAAAACAGAAACAGTCGAGAATTATATCGATGTGCTTGAAAAGTCATTTGTCATTTTTCGCCTTAAATCATACAGCACCAACGAAAGAAAAGAAGTAAGTAAAATGAAAAAGATTCTTTTTTGGGACAATGGTATTCGTAATGCGCTCATTGACGATTTTCGGCCTCTAGAACAACGTAATGATGTCGGGCTGCTATGGGAAAATTACATGATTAGTGAACGTATGAAACGTAACCACTATCTGCAAAAAAATGTAAAATCTTTTTTCTGGAGAAGCCTTCAACAGCAAGAAGTAGATTATGTGGAAACAGAAAACAAAGTGATCCGTGGTTTTGAAATGAAGTGGAACAGTCACAAAAAGAACTATGTAACAAAGGCATTTACAAACCTTTATCCTAAAGCAAAAACAGCGCTTGTTCAACCAACAAATTTTGCGGAATTTTGCTACCTTGATTAACCAGATGTAAAAATGACTGATCTTAAAAATAATATCCTGCAGGGCATCCCAAAAGAACTGCCTGTTGCCAAAACATACGAAATAAATATTAACCACGCACCAAAACGCAAGGACATACTGAGCGTAGACGAAAAAAAACTGGCCATCCGGAATGCCCTGCGTTATTTTGATAAAAAACATCACAGTATTTTAGCCAAAGAATTTGCAGAAGAACTAAAAACCTACGGGCGTATTTATATGTACCGTTTTCGCCCGGATTATAAAATTTACGCGCGACCAATAAACGAATACCCGCACCAATCCAAACAGGCGGCTGCCATCATGCACATGCTGAGCAATAACCTCGATTATGCAGTGGCGCAACACCCCCATGAATTAATTACCTATGGCGGAAATGGTTCAGTGTTTCAAAACTGGGCACAGTACTTATTAACCATGCAGTACCTGGGTACGATGACGGATGAACAAACACTGGTATTGTACAGCGGCCATCCTATGGGGCTGTTTCCTTCTCATAAAGATGCTCCGCGTGTGGTTGTTACCAATGGCATGATGATCCCGAATTACAGTAAACCCGATGACTGGGAAAAATTCAACGCACTTGGCGTAACACAGTACGGGCAAATGACGGCCGGCAGTTTTATGTATATTGGCCCACAAGGCATTGTACACGGCACTACTATAACCGTTATGAATGCAGCCCGTAAAAAATTTAAAACCGAAGAAGCGCGTAAAGGGAAATTATTTGTTACCTGTGGATTAGGTGGTATGAGTGGTGCGCAACCCAAGGCTGCAAAAATTGCAGGACTGGTTTCTATAACTGCTGAAATAAATCCAAAAGCTGTAAAAACCCGCCATTCACAAGGTTGGGTAGATGAGGTGTTTAACGACCTGAATAAACTGATGACGCGCACCAAAGCTGCTCAACAAAATAAAGAAGCAGTGAGCCTTGCCTACGAAGGCAATGTCGTAGATCTGTGGGAGCGCCTGGAAAAAGAAGATATAAAAGTGGATATTGGCAGCGACCAGACTTCTCTGCATAATCCATGGGCCGGTGGCTACTACCCTGTTGGGTTGAGCCTGGAAGAAAGTAATACCATGATGGCTGAAAAGCCTGAGCAATTTAAAAAAGAAGTTCAAAAAACATTGGTGCGTCATATTAATGCAGTGAACGCTCTTGCTAAAAAAGGCATGTATTTTTTTGATTATGGAAATGCTTTCCTTCTTGAAGTTTCGCGCGCCGGTGGCGACGTGTTTGAAAACAAGGAAAAAATAGATTTTAAATACAAATCATACGTGCAGGATATTTTAGGACCGATGTGTTTTGATTATGGCTTCGGTCCGTTTCGCTGGGTATGCACCTCCGCTAAGCCGGAAGATCTTGCTGTGACAGATAAACTGGCGGAATTAGTATTAGAAGAAATACACAAAACTGCACCGGACGAGATCAAACAACAATTGCATGACAACATTGTCTGGATCAAAGAAGCACAGCAAAATAATTTAGTAGTCGGCTCTCAGGCCCGTATTTTATATGCTGACAGTGAAGGCCGCATTAAAATAGCTCAGGCAATTAACAAAGCCATTAAAGAAGGGAAAATTTCTGCGCCGGTTGTATTGGGGCGTGATCACCATGATGTGAGTGGCACCGATAGTCCGTACAGAGAAACTTCCAACATTTACGATGGCAGTAAATTTACGGCGGACATGGCGGTACAGAATTTTGTAGGTGATGCATTCCGCGGGGCAACCTGGATTAGTCTGCATAACGGTGGCGGCGTAGGCTGGGGAGAAGTGATCAATGGGGGCTTTGGGCTGGTACTGGATGGCAGCGCAGACGCAGACAGGAAGCTGGAACAAATGCTTTTCTGGGATGTAAATAACGGTATAGCCCGTCGCAGCTGGGCCCGTAATGAAGAAGCCCTTTTTGCGATCAAACGGGAAATGGCCCGCAGGCCCGATCTTAAAGTGACCTTACCTAATTTGGTAGATGATAAAACACTGGAAGATTTGGTTTAATTTTATAATTTTATTACGCATAATAACACTAATGAAAAAAATCACACTTTTACTTTTACTTATTTCTGTTTTCAATAAAAGCTTTTCACAAGGGAGGAATATTCCTAAACTCACGCTTGAAACGACTTACTCCTACGTTCAGATCCACAAAAGCTTAAGAGACCTCGTTGACCAGGCAGATAAATCCTCTTACTTTGATGATGATTTTTTTAATACTCTTCTTAAAAAAGTTATTTCGGATAAACAATTTACTGACCGGGAAAAAGTGCAGATCTTTTATTTGATGCAAAAAAAATTGGGCTTCGCATTTGTAGGGGTGAATTATCTTCCTCCTAAACAAAATTACTTTATGTTTTTTAGCGGCGAAGTGCAAACATGGCATAAGACCCGCGCCAGTCTTAAAGATCTAAACTACAATGTTGCTACTCTTTTAACCCTTGTGGACTCTAACCGCACAGGCGACGCCATTGTTGCCTCTAATGCACTTTTGCTCGCCAGTCTACTTAATCCGGACAGTGTTACTGCAAAACTAGAATACTACAGCCAGAACGAGGTTATTATGGAAGCCAGAAATCCTGATATATTTAACCATTATGTCTGCCTGAGCGCAGCGGTAAAACAAAACACCATTGTTACAGCTAACCTCGTAAAGAATGTGCTGACGTTTAAAACAGAAACTTTTATTGAAGATGCTTTATGCGCGCTATACTCAAAAAACAATCCCCTAAGCAGCATTAAAGATTATATTCTGGCAGAACAAAACCCGCAGAATGACCTCGCCATACAAACGGCTCTCTGTGTACTTTTTGCTAAAGTACCACAAGCCACTTTTGAAAAGAGTGTAAAAAGTTTTATCGGCGAAACAAAAGAACCCTGGAAAAAAGCCATTTGCAAAAACATCCTCACGAACAAAACTCCTTTTAATTACAGCCTCGCTAACCAGGAACAAATTGTTACAAAAAAACGGGAAGGAGTAACGCTGAGCCTTTATCTTGACGGGGGGCTGATGAGTAATGGGGCGTTGCTGGAGTTTGATCCGAATTGATTTCTTTTTACCACGGAGACACTGAGAGCACTGAGGGCACTAAGATGTTTTACCTTAGTGTTTTACAACGACCTGCGTGCCTAGGGGTTCCTGTTCTTCTGGTTAACAATTACTTTACATTATTGACCTGGTCCGGGATTTGCCTATTTTTATGGTACACATGGCCGCTGAAAAAACCATAGCAGAACTTTATACAGAGCATGAACGGTCTTTTATAAAACATCTAAAACGGGCAAAAAACCTGGAAGAAAAGCAAGTCCATAAATTACGTGTAGAAATAAAAAACCTCCGCGTACTCTTTGGATTTTTACAGGCGCTGGCTAAAAAGAATCTTAAACTCAGTCCATTGCTCAAGCTGCTAAATCCTGTATTTAAAAAAGCCGGCAGAATACGCACGATCCAGCTTAATTTAATTTTAACACGGCCTTACCGCAGTGCCACTATGGTGCGGTTCAGGGAGCATTTGCAAAAACAGGAAAAAAAAGCAAACAAACGTTTTTTAAAACACATTAAAACATTTGACACCGGTAAACTGGAAGATCTTCACAAAAAGAATCTCAAAGCAATTAAAAAATTTAAATCCGAACACCTTGGTGAAGATTCTGAAACATATTTAAGAAGCATGCTTGCGCGCATCAGAACAGCGATGTTTGATGTGAACCAGGATGAAGTGCTTCATGAAATCCGTAAACATTTAAAAACGGTAAAGAACATGGGTCGCTTTATGAAAGAACTAAAACATACTCCGGCTATAGAGGCTGAAATAAAAAAATTAGAACGTACGTATGACAAGATAGGAAAATGGCATGATGGATTGGTATTGGCAGAAGCATTTGAAAACTACATCCGTAAAAAAGAAATACCCGAAGTGCAGGAAAAAGCCCTCGCTTTTGTTTTAACCCTCAGGGAAAAAAATGAAAACTCTAAATTATTGCTTATTAAAAATTTAAGAGCGCAGTTGGTTTAGGATCCACTCGGGTTACTTCGGGTGCCCTGGCGTTTGCCTGCGCAGGGAAAGGTGTATCGGGATTTAAAATCAAATAAATCTGGAATTGAGATGCCCAGCCCTTTAGTTATTTTGTGGAGTGTGGTTACCGTAATATTGATTCCTCCATTACAAAGGCGGTGCGCTTGAGACTTTTCCACCTTAAGCGCTTAAAAATTCAATAATTCCGAAACAGTCATTTCAAGCCCTTTAGCGATCTTTAATAAGGTGGAATAGCGAAAATCTACGCCCTTATTGGTCAACTCGTTTACCTGAGACTTATTAATATCACAGCGGTCGGCAAATTCCCGCATAGACCAATCCCGGCTCTTACGTAATTCTTCAATACGCTTACCAAGGGTTTTAACATCTTTAGAAGAACCTTTTGCCATACGTCAAACATGCCAATTTTTACTCACAGGTTTGTACCATAATTATAGTACAAATGGAAAAAAATTAGTAGTTTGGCAGTATGAAAACAATTTATTTGCTTTATGAAGTATCGGATAAGAAAAAATACAAGCTTTATTTTATAGGTTCCTTTCCAAGAAAAACGTATGCCGTAAATGAAATCCTGAAATACTACGGGCAAAACAAGTACTTTGTTATTAAGAAAGTTTTTCAGCCGTGATTTTTTTCCGGATTTAGTCGCACGCATATCTAGTTACCACAAGAAGTTGAAAAAAAGCAAAAATCATAACACAAATATTAAAATCTATGTACAAACCAACAGCAAAAGGATATTTTTCAGGATGTGGCGGTATGGAGATCGGCCTAATGAATGCAGGAATAGATCTTATTCAGTCACTTGATTTAGATAGTGAGGCTACAAAATGTATGAGCTTTAATATAAACTACTTTTCTCATTCCGTTTTAACAACCGACATCAAAGATCTATTAGTATTAGAACAGGCCCAAAGTGATATTATTGTCGGCACTTACCCTTGCACTAAGTACTCAACTATCGCAGATATTCACGGCACGAGAACCGGAGACGATTTATTTCTTCATTTTTTTAGGCATATAGCACTCGCAAAACCCGAAATGTATATTGTTGAGAATGTGCCGGGAATGAAAAAATTTAAAGTAGTTATGGAAGCCATGACAAAACTACCAGACTATTATGTAAATGTATTTTGTCCGGTGGATGCTTCTAATTGGCTACCACAAAAAAGGAAAAGGCTTATTCTAATTGGCACAAGAAAAAGGTTTTCTATTTCCGCTCCTTCGCAAATAAGCAATAGGCCTACTTTAAAAGACATTTTGGAGAAAAATCCTGTTGTCGAAATGCCAAGCTACGTGATTAGCCGGATTAGGGGTAAATACAGGGATACACCCATCATTGTCGATCCTGAACAAATCGATTCAATTGCACCAACTTGCGTTGCTCATTATTCAAAAGATTTAGGAACAAGGCTCGTCAAAGACAAAAAATCAAAATATGGCTTACGTCCTTTTTCTGTACGAGAGTACGCACGATTACAAGGTTTTCCAGATGATTTTCATTTCGAAAATAAAAGGAGTTCTTATCGATTAATTGGAAATGCGGTTCCGGTTCCAATGGGAGAATGGATTGGAAGAGAGGCGATGAAGTACTTCAACAAAAAGTAGCCTTGTTCAAGAGTTACTTCGGCATTTATTACGAAGATTACTTATATTTACCTTCATGGCAGAGGATTGGTCAGATATTGAAGTTGAATTAATCATAGCTGACTATTTTTCTATGCTAAGTGATGAACTTCGAAACGCTCCTATAAATAAAACCCATCACAGAAACGCCTTAATAAAATTACTAAATAACCGCTCCGACGGTTCAATAGAATTTAAACACCAAAACATCAGTGCAGTACTAATAAAACTAGAGCTGCCATTTATTAGAGGGTATAAACCCAGGTGGAATTTTCAACAAATCCTAGAAGATAAAGTTATAGAATACATTATCCCTCAAAAAAAATTAATCGAACCCACTTTCAGGCAGTTTGCTGAGAATACTGTAAATCATATTCTCAAAATTGATTTTTCAACTGTAGTAGAAACAGCTCCTGAAAAAACTCTAGTTCGGGATCCCGAGATTAAATATGAGCGCAAACCAATTAAAATTAACTATCTGGAGCGCGAACAAAATAATACTTCTTTAGGTCAGAAAGGTGAAGAGTTTGTGTTTGAATATGAAAAGTGGAATTTCGTTAGACAAGGAAAACAATCTCTTTCAGAAAAAATCGAGTGGATTTCAAAATTAGATGATGGTGCTGGATTTGATATCTTATCAAAGAATCTGAATGGTACGGATAAATACATTGAAGTTAAAACAACTAAACTATCAAAAGACGCCCCTATTTTCTTTTCAAAAAATGAATACGAATTTTCAAAAAAGAAGTGCGGCGACTATAATTTGTACAGAGTTTTTAATTTCTCGGAAAATCCTAAAATGTTTTTCCTGAATGGAGATTTTGATACTTTCTGCAGCAAAGACCCAATTCAATTCAAAGGTGTTTTTTAGCGATTTTTTGCTACTACTGAATCAGACATATAACTCTTATTAAAATATCCCCCCAAAAGAGTTTCCAAAAACTCGGCTTTTTTTGATATTTTAGGGGCTTCTAATACTCTTATGAAAAAATTAATTTTAGCAGGTACGCTGGTTGCAGCGATTGGTTCAGGTGCTTTCGCACAAAGCAAATTATTAACCATACAGGAAGCAATATTAAAAGGCCGCACTGCGCTTGCGCCCAAACGTTTGCAAAACCTTGGCTTTATACCTGATTCTAAAAAGCTCGCTTATATAGATAAAAACGAGTTGGTTATCATTAACGGTGAGGACGGGAAGGTTTTGTCTTCTATGTCAACCGTTTCGTTTAACAAGGCCCTTGCGGCCGGCGGTATGGATACGGTTGCGGGATATGAAGGCCTAAAATGGAAAAACGAAAACGAATTCTATTTCACACATAAAAAAGGGGAGCATGTGTATGTTCTTGATAAAAAGTTGGTTTCAAAATCGGAGCGCCAGGTTGTTGATCCCACTTTAGAAAATCTTGACGAGTTTAAAGAAGGTGAAGTGTTTGCCTTTGTAAAAGACAATAACATTTTTGTAAAACATAACAACGAAATTAACCAGGTAACCAAAGATGGTTCTTATGAGATCGTAAATGGTAAAAGCGTACACCGCGACGAGTTCGGTATTCACAAAGGAACATACTGGAGTCCGAACGGAAATTATTTAGCATACTACCGCATGGACCAGGTGGATGTTACTGATTATCCTATTATAGACTGGAGCGTTTACCCTGCTAAAAACAAAAACATTAAATACCCGATGGCTGGTAACAAAAGCCATTATGTAACTCTTTGGGTATATGATGTAAAAAAGAAAAGTAGTATTCAGATTAAAACAGAAGGCCCCAAAGAACAATACCTCACGAACATTGCCTGGAGTCCCGATGAAACAAAGATCTACATTGACATTGTAAACCGCGAGCAAAACCAGAGTAAACTAAATGAGTACGATGCAATGAGCGGTAATTTTACTAAAACTCTTTTTGAAGAGAGGGATGAAAAATATATTGAGCCTTTAAACCCAATGCTCTTCGTAAAAAGTAATCCAAAACAATTTATCTGGCAGAGTCGCCGCGATGGGTACATGCACTTCTATTTGTACAATGCAGATGGAAGCCTCGTAAAACAGATCACCAAAGGCAATTGGGAAATAAAAGCGGAAAATGGTTTTGATGAAAAAGGTGAGCATTTATTTTTTCACGCCAATGAACAAAGCCCTGTGAACCAGGATTTTTATTCGGTGAATTTAAAATCAGGTAAGATAACACGCTTAACGCAGGATAATGGTTTCCATACTGTTGTATTAAGTAAAAAAGGAGATGCTTTTATTGATAATTTCTCGTCCTGCTACACGCCTCGTGAATACAGGATCATCCAGGCAAATGGAAAGTCGTCTACACTTTACAAATCAGAAAATCCTTTAAAAGAATACAAAACAGGCAAATGGAATTTGTTCACGATTAAAAATTCTGAAGGAACAGACCTCTATTGCCGCTTGTTTAAACCCGTGGATTTTGATAGCACTAAAAAATATCCGGTGCTGGTGTATTTATACAATGGCCCGCATTCTCAATTGGTAACTAACACCTGGATGGCCGGTGGAGAAGTGTGGTACCAGTACATGGCTGAAAAAGGGTTTATCGTTTTTACTTTAGATGGAAGGGGTACTTCCAACCGTGGCAGAGCATTTGAACAAGCCATTCACAGGCAAGTGGGAACCAAAGAAATGGAAGATCAGCTGAAGGGTGTGGAGTATTTAAAGTCCCTTCCTTATGTGGATGCAAACCGTCTTGGTGTTCATGGCTGGAGTTACGGTGGGTTTATGACTACTTCTTTAATGACACGCAACGCAGGTGTGTTTAAAGTTGCGGCAGCCGGTGGTCCGGTAATTGACTGGAGTTATTACGAGATCATGTATGGCGAACGGTATATGGATACACCACAGGAAAATAAAGAAGGTTATGATAAAAATAATTTATTGAACCACGTGGATAAATTAAAAGGTAAACTCCTGATGATCCATGGTGCACAGGATGATGTGGTTGTTTGGCAACACAGTATTATGTATCAAAAGAAAGCCGTAGATAAAGGCGTACAACTGGATTATTATGTGTACCCGGGGCACATGCACAATGTTCTTGGAAAAGACAGGGCGCATTTAATGGAGAAGATCTGTAATTACTTTATTGATAATCTCTAACCGGTTGAGCCACGAATTATACGAAGTTATTGTATAGGCACACACGAATTGACCCTAGAGTTTGCAGATGGTAAGACACGAATTACACGAAGTTGTTGTGTAGGCTCACTCGAATTGCATTAAGGGTTTGGGGATTGTACGACACGAATTTCACGAAGGTGTTTCTTGGGTCAGAGACGAATTGCAATAATGGATTTGCAGGTGGGCATAAATGAATCACATGAAGTTGTTTGCCGGAACCGAAATACTAAAGAGGTGTCTCCAATTCAGTAGATTGCAGGTATTACCATCATCTCACCAGGCCTCAAAATTTGTAATTAAATTTCTTTGCTCTTTATTGCGCAGATTAAAGCTGAGCATAATTTGCCAGTAGTAATATTTGCTGTTGTCTGGTCTAAGTGCGCTAATAGTACGGTTTAAACAAGCCTGCGCGGTAAAATAAGTTGTTCTAAACCCTGCATTCATCGCGAATACATCCCGTGGACGGTAGGAAACGCCATAAATTAAATGCTTATAAATAAGCGCATTTAAAGAAAGTAGCTGGGATCTATACGCCACCTGGGAAGTCGCCTGACCATAAAAATGCAGCCGTAGGTTATCCGACACTCTCATGTTGTAAGAGACATGTAGATTAAAAATGGGATAGGACCTTTCCGAATTAAAAATCCCAATATCCGGCCGGTTAAAATCAATTAAGCTTGCCCCGAAGTATAAATTATTATAGTTGATCAGAAGTCCCGTACCCAAAGTAAAATGTTCTGCCCTTACCCATTGCGAATTACTGCCGGGCGTTTTGTACATGCTGGTACTAAAATACCCCATGTTTATTTCCTTTATCACATAACCGGCCTGTAGTGAGGGGATAATTTTAAGTCTCTCCCCAATTTTTATATACCTGGCAAAAGACAGATTGGCAGTGCTGGTCCTGAAAATGTTATTGTAATTAGAAAAACCTGTTGTCAAACCTACTCCACTTTTAATCGAAGATAAATATCCGTCAAATCCATTTTCAATGGTATAATAATTACCATATGCCGTAGATTGTAAATTAGAAAAGGTCTGGTTTCGGATAAAACCATTGCTGCCGGCAAAGGAAGGATTAACCCCAAGTAAGGATTGGTAAGGAACACTTGCTTCCGTTTGCGCTGCCAGAGAGCCTGCAATAAAAGGAATAAAGAATAAAAATTGAAATTTTTTCAAGGGTAGATTGCTTAATTAAATTCGTTGTGTCTCTTACCAGTTTTCGAGATTGGTTGTAACACCTTTGGGCGTTTCTTTACGGAAATTAAAACTCATCATTAATTCCCAGGAACCCGCTGAATTATAATTATTATAAAATGGGCCGAAGTTGTGATCATACCCGAGCATCATTGTAAAGCCAGTCGTCCTAAAGCCTGCATTTACAAACCCGGTTCTTGTAGAACGGTATCCAAGTCCGGCTATAAGCTTTTTGTAAACCATATTAACAGCTGCCTGGCCCATTGTGTTTTTTTGCTGATGCATTAAACGGCCCGAAAAATTAAGAAGTACGCGTTCTGAAACGGCCTTATTGTAAGAAGCATTAAAACTGTATAGGGTGGGTAATTTAAATGTGCCTAACATTCCAATGTCCGGCTGATTAAAATGAAAAACAGATGCTCCTACATACAGGTTTTTATAATTCACAAGCAGGCCAGAGCTCGCATCAAAGTAGTACTTGCGCCAAACCGGAAGTACCGAGTAATTTTGCCAGGTCATTCCATAACGCGAATCGATTGGATCACCAAAATGCATGTTAGCCACATCCAGGCTCTGCTGCCCATAGGTTAACTGTATTGAAGGGATAATTTTTAAGTCCCCGTCCATTAATGAAAAATGTTGCGCGTAGATTAAACTTAAATTGGTTCTTTTTAATGCACCACGCGCCTGGTCGTCAGTCATTGCAGAAAATGCAAGGCCACCTTTTAGAGGCTTAATATAAACATCAAATGAATTCAGGTAGGTTACATAGCTCCCGGATAGACTAGGCCACTGGTTGCGGTAAGAGGCCTGGTTTCGGATATAACCATTCGTTCCTGCAAATGAAGGGTTTAAATAGATTAAAGACTGGTTTGTGTTTAAGAAGTTCGGGTCTTGTGCGTTAACACTTAATACGCCAGAAAGCGTGGCGAAAAAAATCAGGATCTTTTTCATGGGTTAATTTTTTTAAGTAGATTAAAGTTAACCAATAAAATTTTGAATTCCTATTTTAACAGTTCTGCTATTAGGTCTCTCTTTTTTTGGGCGCCCGGGCGGGCCGCTGTGGGCTTCGCTTCGCTACGGCTTTCCCGACCGAAAAGGTCGGGAAGAGCTGAACCCTTCGCGTCCCTGGCGCTAACACCAACTACGCCATCACCTTAGTCTTACTCATCAGTTCTTCGATCTCGTCTGCTTCAATAGGAATGTTTTGCATGAGATCCAACTGACCAGTGGTAGTTACTAAGAAATTATTTTCGATACGGATCCCCAATCCTTCTTCCTGAATATAAATGCCCGGCTCAACCGTAAACACCATACCTGCTTGTATTGGCTCCTGGA
>JAYSYG010000106.1:0-2244 GCA_043716685.1 Sphingobacteriaceae bacterium
CCTGTGGGTATATTTAAAGTTTCCGTAAAACTTCCCGAATAACTACAATCAATAGTGTTGCCAACCGTTAAACTGTTACAAATACCAGCAAGGCTACTAAATGGTCCCCAACAAATAAAATCTACATCCTGACCGGGGCCGGGGGGCGAAACAATTTGTCCCTGGATCAGGATATCCAGATTTCCAGAAGTACTTATTTGCAAATAATACCAGGCAGGATTAGGTGTTGTTCCCAGGCAACCATAATTTGGCCCACTCTGCGCTGTTGTTATACTCGTTGTAGCAGGAAAAGTAACACCTGAAACACCACTGGCACAAAAGGGAGCAGCAGTTTCACAGGTAGTTTGCGATTCTAAAAAATAACCGCTTAAAACGAATAGCACAACTATAATTTTTTTCATACTAGGAGAAATAAGGTTTTATTAAATATACACAATTTATAACAACTATTTTTTATTCCGGTCAACGGTATAAACTCACGCTGCCTTTTTTCTCAAAATCACGGCCATCTTTACCTACGGCTTTTATAATATAAAAATAAGTGCCATCTGCAACATCTTTTCCGGCTGAAGTTTTTCCATCCCAGGCAATATTTCCTGTATCACTAAACAGATCATATACCTTATGACCCCAGCGGTCGTAAATGAGAATGGAGATTTCTTCAAGATTAGTTGCTTTCAGAAAAAAGAGATCATTTACATTGTCGCCATTCGGAGTAAATACATTAGGAATTTCGAGAACTGAAGGAATTTCTACTTCAATATATTTCGTCATAGTATCAATACATGTTCCCTTTGTTGCAAACATGGTTACCTTGTAAGTTCCCGCAAGGTTGTATATGGTTGTGGGAGAAAGGTTGGATGAACTTGTAACACTGGTTGTGCCATTTGCGAAATTCCAATAAGATGTAACATTACCAGCACCAAGACTGGATGCAGAATTATTAAAAAAAGTAACGTTGAGCGGGGCATACCCTTTTGCCGGCTGAATTTCGAAGTCAGCGTTTAAGGTGCCATTAACTACATTCACCTCTCCAACCGACCCGCAGCCATTAACTGTATTGGTAATTACGAGCCTGTAATTTCCGGTTTTATTGGTTGTAAGTGTCGCAGTTAACGCACCAGAAACTGATGAACCAGGCACAGTGATCCAGCTATAAGTGAAACCGGAGGTAGAACCTGAAATATTAGGAGTTATAGTTCGCGATCCTGCTCCACAATCAAGAGAAAATGCAGGTGGCGCCAGAGGTTTATTCACTGTGGGATAAATCCTGTTATCTCCAATCGTTGTTGTTGTTTTTGTCAGGCAGCCATTATTCAGATCTTTTACAGTTAAGGTATAAATACCTGTTGTAGCGGCAATGTAAGTTGTAAGTAATTGGCCTTGGGTTTGCGGCGAAGGCCCATCCCAAAGGTAACCTATTACCGGAAGTTGATAGGGGAAGCCTGTAACTGGTGGGATATTAGTAGAACTCTGATTGGTTAATACAATTGTGTAAATGTAACAAGACAGCGCTGATGCTCCGGCGGAAATAACCGCTTTTGGCGGATACAGGTTCTGGTAAACGGGAATTACAGAAGTACTTTTACAGGTGCTGTTATTATCGGTTACAACTAATGTATAATTCGCTACAAGCGATACATTAGGAGAAGCAGAAAGTGTTTTTACAACTATAGTATCTCCCTGCAATGTATTAGGGGTTCCGGGAAAATTCCAAAGATAATTTATATTATTGGTAAGGCTTTGCCCTTTGAGTGTTATTGTAGGAACATAACAATCCAGCACCTGGCGCGGAACGAGAGCGCTTATATCCGGTGCAAAGGTATTGGACAAGATTGAGATCGGGGTTCGTGTTTCACAAAGACTAGTATTGTCTTTTGTAATTACTGTGTAAGTTCCCGGCGCGCATACTGTGTATTGAGCGGCTGAGCTCAAGGGACCATTAGGAGTGATAGTTGAGCTGCCCGGTGGTAATATGGTGTAGGATATGGGTCCACCAGGTGGCAATGTGGTACTTCCATTATCAATATGAATAGCAGCGCAACTGGTTGAGTTGCATCCGAGTGTAAAATTTTGCGGACTCGTTACACTATACGTCGGAAAGCCCTGGCTGGAAGTGACGGTAAAGGTTTTGCAGGTGCTACAGCCATTCCCGTTATTTACAGCACAATGTGTAAAAGTGCCTATTCCACCAGGATTATAGAGCATTGTATAAGACTGCGCAGAAAATGTTCCACCCTGCGG
>JAYSYG010000107.1:0-6940 GCA_043716685.1 Sphingobacteriaceae bacterium
CGGACAAAGACCACCCACTGTTGAAGTAAAAGCAAAATTGGCACTTAGAGTACTTGACCAGGCGTAAGTGTATGGAGAAGTTCCAAAAGAAGGTGTAACTGCTGCAGTTCCATTGCACACATTGCAACTCCCTGTACCGGAAATGACAGCTGCCAGAGCTGTTGGAGATAAAATGGTTAATACGGTTGATTGTGAGCAGGATGCAGCGTCGGTTACAAAAGACGTGTACGTGCCAGCCGGAAGACCGCCAAAATTGCCAGATGCACTTAAATTAGTTGAGCTTGCAGAGGCTAAAGTGTAGGTACTATAAGCAGGTGTTCCGCCGCTTGCAGTTATGGTCGCCGTTCCGTTAAAGTCTCCAAAACAATTTACCGGATTAGCGGTAGTAGTTAAAACAAGTAGTGGTGGAGATGAAACACTGGCAGTAGCTGTTTTAGTGCACATTGAGAAATCAGTTACCGTTAGGGTATAAAACCCCGGGCAAAGTGACGAAATAATTGAATTAGTTCCAACAACCGTAGTGGCAGAATTCGTCCAGGCAAAACTATACGATGGACTTCCACCACTTATAGATGGATTAAAACCTCCATTACAAGCCGAAAAACAGGTAATTGTTGAGTTAACTATAGTAACGGTAATTACCGGAGGTTGTGTTAAGGTTAATGTTGTGGGAGAAGAACACCCTCTGAAGTCTGTAACTGTCAAGGTATAAGGAACTACACTGGCGGGAACCCCACTCAAGGTAGAACCAGAAACTGTTCCGACAGGAGTTGACCATGTATATGTGTAAGGACCTGTTCCACCGGATGCCGTTCCAGTAAGAACGCCAACGCTGGTTCCGGCACATGCAATAGGAACACTCACTGTAATTACAGGAGATAATACAGGAGGCTGGGAAAGTGTTACGAAGCTTTGTTGCGGACAACCGGATGCGTCTTTTACAATGACAGTATAATTTAGGGCACAGAGACCTGTATAAGGAGGAGCGGTTGTTACTGTTGAACCTGAGGTTGCTAGCGTGTACTGGTAAGGCGCCACGCCTCCTACCGGAGTTGAATTAATTTTTCCATCACACGGCGCATTGGCAGAATTACAGGTTAAATTGGTAAAGGTTACGGTAGGGAAAAGCCCGGCAGGTTCGATAATTGTAACATTGGTAGAAGTAGGACAAAGACTCGCATCACGCACAATTACATTATACACATTCGGACCCAGACCGGTAATAACCGAGGTAGTCATTGCTCCGGGAGTCCAGCTATAGGTATAAGGTGCGCCATTACCACCCGAAGCCGTTACTGCAGCGCTGCCATTATTAGCCCCAAAGCAGGTAACGCTTTGAGAAGCTGTAGTTAAGGTAATAGACGAAGGTTGCGTAATGGTAATCACAACAGAGTTGGTACAATTGTTTGGAGAATCTTTTACAAAGGCTGTGTAGGTGCCGGCGCAAAGATTACTCGCTGAGTTTGCCGCACCTGATGAAATTGTATTGGAAGAAATGGGGCCAACCCAGGTAAAAATAAATGATCCTACACCACCGGTAGCAGTTACTGCAGCCACACCAGTGCAGGAGCCACTGCATACCACATTGGTAAAAGTTGGGGTGAGGGTAATTGCGGGTGGCTGAATGATGGTAAATGTATGTGGCGTAGCGGTTGGAGTACAACCATTATTATCTCTTATGCTCAGTGTCCGAACGCCTGCACAGAGACCCGTAACAATGGAAGTGGAACCTGCGGCAGGGGTCCAGGTATAGGAATATGGCGGGGTACCACCGGTAACAGTAGATGAGGCAGCGCCAATACAAACATTATTGCAGGCGAGGTCTGTTTGACTATATACTGCATTCAGGGAAGGTGTTGGTTGCGTAATATTGCCATTTGCAATAGTTGTACAACCGTGTGAATCGGTAACTGTTGCTGAAATTGGCCCTACGCCCAATCCCGTTGCAGAGACAACACCACCAGTAGTTGTAAAACTCGTAAGGTTACTGAAATTAACTGTATAATTTGCAGTCCCACCAGATGGGGTAATAGACAAAGAACCCGTATTGACCCCATTACAGATAATGCTTGTTGTGATAGGACTCGCTGATAAGGTAGCAGGTGCGCTTAGGGTATAAGGAATCGAGCTAAGGCAGCCACCTACATCTGAAATATTAAACGTGTATGAACCCCCGCAAAGACTCGAAATTGTGTAATCACCACTAGCTGTAGTGAATGTTGGTATGGTGGTACTGCTAGAATTAATCGAAACAACAAAAGGTGGGTTTCCAAATATAGTACCTCTTAATGAACCATCACAAGAATTACTACAAGATGGATATATATCACTATCAGATATAACTACCGGATTAGGAATAAAATTTACACCTGAAACCGACGATTGATTATTTAACCCGTCTTTAATTATAATTAGATAATTTCCACCATTACATTGACAAGCGTTTGTTACTGTAAAGACAGATGGGATATTTGCATTGCTAAGAGCAGCCGTTGAAGAAGGGCATACGGGGTTATTTGCTGTGACACTATATGGAGTATTAGTACAAGAAGGCGACAAGCTTACCGTCATAACACCTGTACAGGGGCCATTACAAGATGGCGCGGTTGTAACGGTAAAAGGGCAAGTTAAAACATTTGTAGTATTAATGGAAGTATACCCTTTTGAACTTAAGAGTGAAACTGGCACATTGAAATTGGCAGACGAGTTTATGTCAGCTATTAGAACTAATCCTTCCGAGGCGACTTTAGCTTGTGAGGCAATTTTAAATTGCGCAGTAGTTTTAAAATAGGAGTTGTTAATTATAAAACTGGCATTATTATCACTATTAATTATACTACCTGCAGAAACAATTGTAGAATTGAAATTGTATTCTCCTGCACCAAAATGTATTGTTTTAGTATCAGTTACCTGTAGTGAGGTAAAGTTGTAACTTCCGGTTTTAAATGAAAGGTTGCTATTAACAATGACTCCTGATAAATCAACGGTATTTGTACCAGGATCATTGGATTCAAAAATAATTTCCGTTATTCCATCAAATTTAACTCTCCGGGTTAAATATATCGAACCGCAAATTTTTAAGCTGTTGGCTGAAGTGCCAAAGAATTTAATAGCATTGTTATCCAATTGAACCTTAAACGTTTTTGTATTAGCATTTCCTGATATATTAACAAAAAAATACCCTTTCCCTGAATTATCATCAAAAACGACATCTGTGGCAGAATTAGGAACCTGGCTGGCAAAAGAGCCACCGGAGGTTAAACTCCAGTGTTTTGGATCGTTAAAATTACCATTACCACCTATCCAATAAAGGGTTTGAGCCTTAAAAGAGATAAGGGTCAGGTAAGCAAATAAAAACGCAATAAAATGTCTGTTTAGTCTCAAGCACATAAAAATTAACCTCTTTTACGTAAATCGTTGTTAAAAAGTTACTAAGATAACACAATTAATTAGATATTTAACATTTGTAAGGCCTCAGAGCCTTGTGCGTTTACCTAAAATATTTAGATTTTTGAAAGTTATGAACACTATGAAGGAGAAAAATAGCTGGACTACTTTAACAGAAGAATTAAAGTATGAAAATCCCTGGATCAGTTTAAGCGAACACACGGTGTTAAATCCTGCAGGAAAACCTGGAATTTATGGTGTGGTGAGTTTTAAAAACCTCGCTATAGGAATTTTGCCTCTTGACGACGAATTTAATACCTGGCTGGTAGGCCAATGGCGTTATCCTTTGCAGGAATACAGCTGGGAAATTCCCGAAGGTGGCGGTCCCTTGGGTATTGATCCCCTGGAATCGGCAAAAAGGGAGCTTAAGGAAGAAACGGGCTTAGTAGCGGGCAAATATACCGTGCTGGGGAAAATCCATACCAGTAACTCTGTCTGCAATGAATCAGGGATTCTTTACCTGGCACAACAACTTGAACTTACCGAGGCCGAACCGGAGGAGAATGAGGATCTGCAGGTAAAAAAACTTCCTTTTGAAGAAGCCTACCAGATGGTAATGGACGGAAGGGTTACCGATTCACTTAGTATGGCAGCCATACTGAAAACCAAATTGTTGTTGGATAAAGGGGCTATTTGACTCTATTCGCTTATTAACTTTTATCAGTAACCGATACCTTGCAATACATACTTGATTACTCAAATACACTACTCGATTTAGCTTTTTTCACGCGCTCTTTAAATCACTTGATTTCTTTACTGAATTTTATGAGGCCGGATCACCAATACCTACAAAGTAGCAATATTTACAATTAAAATAGCACTGTAATTACTATAAAGAAAGATTTCCCTTTAGTCTACCCCGAGTTTGTTTAATTAATTATCTTTACGATCTTCTATTTAAAAAAATCATACAGTACACACATGAAAGCTCTTGTTCAGAATTTCACAAACCAGTTAAAAGAAGCCAAAGCCATTGCCGATAAAGCGGTTATTTCAGAAAGCAGGGGCATTAAGAATATCCTGATCACCGGGCTTGGCGGATCTGGCATTGGGGGAACGATTATCTCAGAACTGATTAGCGATTCATGCTCTGTGCCTGTTGTTATTAATAAGGACTATTTTTTACCTGCTTTTGTGAATGAATTTACCCTGGTGATTGTTTCGAGCTATTCTGGAAATACCGAAGAAACGCTGAGCGCCATGCAAATTGCAATCTCCAAAAAGGCGCAGATTGTTTGCATTACCAGCGGAGGAAAAGTACTTGAGCTTGCAAAACAACACCAGTTTGATTTTATTGAAATTCCCGGAGGTAATCCGCCCCGCTCCTGCATAGGCTTAGGACTTGTCGAGATGATAAAGGTGCTTGTTGCAAAAGGGTTTGCCGATAAAAAATTATTTTCAGATCTTGAAAAAAGCATTGAACTGCTTGACACTGAAAATGATGCCATAAAGACTGAAGCAAAAAAAATTGCGGAGAAGCTGGTAAATAAATTCCCGATCATTTATTCGCTTGGAAGCTGCGAAGGAACGGTTGTGAGGTTCAGACAACAAATTAACGAGAATAGCAAAATGCTTTGCTCTCATCACACTCTCCCGGAAATGAACCATAATGAACTGGTTGGCTGGACCACTAAAAATCCGGATCTTATCGTTATTACTTTTCATACTGCGTTTGATTATGCCCGTACCAAAAAACGCTACGAAGTATGCAGGCCAATTTTTGAAAAATATTCAAGCGGGGTGATCGATATTACTGCGAAAGGAAACAGTAAACTGGAGCAGTTCTTTTACCTGATCAATATTGGTGACTGGATCAGCTGTTATATTGCGGATATCCGGGGCATTGATGCTGTGGAAGTGAATGTCATAAATCACCTTAAGGATGAATTGGCGAAGTTCTGATTCATAAGCTTGAAGACACGAATTCATTTTTACATTTTATTTAATGAGTGAATTACTATATAAAGAACTTTCTTACAAAATTATTGGCGCTTGCATGGAGGTGCACAAAATTTTAGGAAAGGGTCAGTGAGGTTGTTTATAAAGATGCTTTGGAGTATGAGTTTAAATTAGCGGATAAATTATTGCAGAGAAAAACAATATAAGATCAGTTATAAAGATGTTATTTTACCACATCATTATTTTGCTGATTTTATAATAGAAGATAGTATTGTTCTTGAAACTAAAGCGATCGTTTCCCTAACTGAAAGCCATGTTAAACAGGTATTAAATTACTTAGCCGTTTCACGTTTACAGCTTGCTTTATTGATTAACTTTGGAGAAGATTCTTTGACCTATAGAAGAATTATACTTTAGGCAATAAAAATTAGTGAAATTCGTGTTAATTTGTGTGGAAATATTAATTTAAAAAGACACTAATTTCACTAATTAACACGAATGATAAGCCATAAATAAACTTGATAATACAATTCGTGAAATTCGTGTCGAAATATTAATTTAAAAAGACACTAATTAACACGAATGATAAGACATAAATAAACTTGATAATAAAATTAGTGCAATTCCTGTAATTCGTGTCCAATATTAATTTAAAAGAACACTGATTTCACTAATTAACACGAATAATAAGCCATAAATCAATAAAATTGATAATAAAATTAGTGCAATTCGTGAAATTCGTGTCTTATAACAAATGACTCAAAATAAAACAATCATATTCGAAGACCTTGGTGTAATGGACTACAAGGACTGCTGGGACTACCAGGAGAAATTATTCAATGAGACCATTCAACAAAAAATTGTTAACCGGGACCTTCCTGCGGACAAACAAATTCCTACAAAAAATTATTTATTGTTTGTAGAGCATCCACATGTATATACACTCGGTAAAAGCGGGGACGAAAAAAACTTACTGTTGAACGAAGAAGGTCTTGCGGAAAAGGAAGCGCGCTATTACAAAATAAACCGCGGCGGAGATATTACGTATCATGGTCCGGGACAGTTAGTAGCTTATCCTATTTTAGACCTGGATAATTTTTTTACCGACATCCATAAATATTTAAGACTGCTGGAAGAAACGATCATTCTTACTTTAAAAGAATACGGCATTAACAGCGGGAGAAGCGCAGGCGAAACAGGTGTATGGCTTGATGCGGATAATAAAACAAAAGCACGCAAGATCTGCGCGATGGGCGTGCGTTGCAGCCGCTGGGTAACCATGCACGGTTGGGGTTTTAACGTGAATTCTGACCTCGATTATTTTAATAATATTATTCCATGTGGGATTAACGATAAAGCTGTGACGAGCTTACAGAAAGAATGTGGCAGGGAAGTGGATATGGCTGAAATAAAAATAAAACTGAAAAGGAATTTTTCAGCTTTATTTGCGGCAAATTTTATTGAAGACGTAGTTAGACTCTGAGAGATCAATTTGACACAAAGAGTTTTTGGGTTTTCATGATCCTATTATTCTCAAGTACTTTCACAAGATATGTTCCATGTGCCAGAGCCGAAATATCCAAATTAATTTCGC
>JAYSYG010000108.1:0-6906 GCA_043716685.1 Sphingobacteriaceae bacterium
AATAAATCTACTTTTCCTCCACTGTATTTTTCCTCAACTTTAATGGATTGTGTTTCTTCCTCAATTTTAAATTTAATAATTCCACACCAAAACTAAAGGCCATTGCAAAATAAATATATCCTTTCGGAATTTCAATTTTATTTACATGAATGCCTTCTACAACTAATAGTACGGCTATTAATACTAAAAAGGAAAGGGCAAGAATCTTAAAAGTGGGGTGCTTATCAATAAACACGGCAATTTTTGGTGCATAAAAAAACATAATACACATGCTTATTACCACAGCTATAGACATGATCAGGATGTCTCCGGCCATTCCAATAGCCGTAATGATACCGTCTACACTGAATACAATGTCGATAAGCAAGATCTGCACCATAATAGCCCTAAACCCTTTTTTAAGATTTTTCTTTGCATCATCTCCTTCTTCATTAGCGCCTTCCAGCTTGTTATGAATTTCAAGGGTACTGTTAACCAGTAAAAACAATCCACCGCCCAGCATTATAAGATCTTTTAATGCCACCGAATGACCAAAGAGGATGAACAATTCCTGCTCACCTTTTATTAAGTAGAAGAGAGTAAAGAGCAGGCTTATCCGCATCATTATGCCTACAACCATCCAGATCAGGCTTGCCCGTTTGGTCTGATCCTTTGGTAAGCGGCTCATGACAATAGATACAAAAATTACGTTGTCAATGCCCAAAAGGATTTCCATAACTGTAAGGCTTAAAAGGCTCAGAAGACCTTCCATACTAAATAAATGACTTACCATAGGACGTAAAGATATTATTTAATTTAAACGGAATGCCGGGAGTTTTTGAAAAAAAACGAAACAGATCAACTCTTGACAGACAGGCAGTTTTTTAATCAAAAGAATTCCTCGAAACTCTGCCTGGGGGTTAACTTATTATTTTGAGACACGAATTTCACGAATTGACACGAATGAATTTTGTTAGTAAAAATTAGTATAATTGTGGCAGGATACATCAAGGCTCTGCCTCGGGGCTATTCATTCTGGAATAAATTTCGTGCTGAAAATTTTGTTTAAGGGCTACAGATCTTTAAAATAAAAGCCACCAAATGATCGCCGTTTTATGATCGGAATAATTAAAGAGTGGCCCGTTTAATTTTATTTTTAGTATAAAAGTGGGAATAAATTGCGCCACCAAGCATAGCCAATGGAATTCCCAGTAAAGCTTTACTTATATTATACCAAAGAGGAGAGTGTTCCCACAAAAAAAAGATTCCAAGAAGCCATAAAACAGCTTCTTTTGTACCTAAAATAAATACGGCTTTTTTTGCCCTGTCCTTTGCCAGATGCGCAGTAATTATCGCCCCACACACAGCATAAATACTATGATAAATCAGCGCGATCATTAAAGGTCTTGTTTCAAATATAGGTGTAAGCGGGGGAGGGAAATTTGTACACAGGTAAAGTACTTCATGGGTAATACCGGATAATACCATTGCAGTGGCTATGCCGGCTATAACTGAAAATACAAGCCTTAAGGTGTGTTTTTTACGGGTCATACCTGGTTTATATTATAAAAGCGTGCCATTCTTAATTTCAGAAACCTGCTCTGCTAAATTTGTGGTTGATTATCCGAATGCCCAATAAATTCGTATCTTTGCGACCTTATTTTTTTAAAGAATGATCTCAGCCAGTAATGTGAGTTTGCAATATGGCAAACGTGTTTTGTTTGACGAGGTAAATGTAAATTTTACCCCGGGTAACTGTTATGGAATTATTGGTGCGAACGGTGCCGGTAAGTCAACGTTTATGAAGATCCTGAGTGGAGAAATTGATCCTACTAAAGGCCGCGTAAACATTTTACCCGGTATGCGCATGAGCGTGCTTAAACAAAATCACTTTGAGTTTAATGAGTTTACCGTGTTGGATACAGTGCTGATGGGCAACAAGCGTTTGTTCCAGATCATGAAGGAAAAAGATACAATCTATGCAAAAGCTGATTTTTCTGATGCGGATGGAATTAAAGCAAGTGAACTGGAAGGCGAATTTGCTGAAATGAATGGCTGGAATGCAGACAGCGAGGCTGCCGAGCTTCTTACCAATTTGGGAGTAATGCCCAACACTCATCAAAACCTGGTAAAGGATCTTTCAGGTAAGGAAAAAGTAAAGACTTTATTAGCACAGGCTCTGTTTGGGAATCCTGATATTTTAATGCTGGATGAGCCTACGAATGATCTGGATGTGGAGACGATCGGCTGGTTGGAAAATTTCCTCGCTGACTTTCAAAATACAGTTATTGTGATCAGTCACGACCGCCACTTTTTAGATGCGGTATGTACTAATATTTGTGATATTGATTACGGTAAGATGAGCACTTATACTGGCAACTATAGCTTCTGGTACCACATGAGCCAGTTGCAGTTAAAACAACGCAGCGACCAGAATAAAAAGATTGAGGACAAACGCGCAGAACTCCAGGAATTCGTAAGGCGTTTCAGTGCCAATGCCAGCAAGAGCAGCCAGGCAACAAGCCGTAAAAAATTATTGGAGAAATTAACTATAGATGAGATTCCTGCGAGTACCCGTAAATACCCGGGAATTATTTTTAAGCAGGAACGCGAGGTTGGTGACCAGATCCTTTTGGTGGAACATTTAAGCAAAACCAGCAAAGATGGAAATCTCCTTTTTAAGGAAGCGAATATCAACGTTACCAAAGGCGATAAAATTGCATTTATAAGTAAGAACCAATTGGCTGTTTCCAATCTTTTTGAGATTCTTGCTGGCGAAGATCCTGATTACAAAGGAACGTTTACCTTTGGAACCACGATTTACAAAGCCTTTTTACCAAACGATAACCATAAATTTTTCCAGAGCGACCTCAATTTAATTGATTGGTTGCGCCAGTTCAGCAAGGATAAGGACGAAACATATATTCGCGGCTTTTTAGGCAAGATGTTATTCAGTGGAGAAGAAGTGCTTAAAAAATGTAATGTGTTAAGTGGAGGAGAAAAGGTGCGTTGCATGACCAGTCGCATGATGTTGCTGAACCCGAATTTATTAATTCTCGACGAGCCAACGAACCACCTCGACCTCGAAAGTATTATTGCGTATAACGATGCCCTCAAGGATTATCCCGGTGTGGTCTTTTTTACCAGCCATGATCACCAATTAATGCAAACCGTTGCAAACAGAATTATTGAATTAACACCAAAAGGAATTATTGATAAGTCCTGCACTTACGACGAATACCTTGAAAATCCTACAATTACAGAGCAACGGAAGAAGATGTATTCCTGAGTCTAAAATGGAAAATGTAAAAGGAAAGATGGAAAATGACAGACTCTCCATTTTTCACCTTACCTACAATATCTTACATTTTGAAAGTTCGTGTAAATTCATGTAATTTGTTTCTTTCATAATGTCAAAACTTCCTGATCAACTCCAGCATCTTAAAAAAGACAAAACGCTTAAAAAAGTAATTGAGCGGGTAGGTGTTTTAAACCAAAAGAAGGACCTTGATCTTTATGTCTCTTTAATGCGTTCCATTGTCAGCCAGCAGCTTTCAGTAAAGGCTGCAGCAACTATATGGGGAAGGTTTTTGGATTTATTTAAAGACGGTTATCCGGATCCAAAATTACTTTTAAAAATGAAGGATGATAAATTACGCGCAGTGGGATTGTCGTACCAAAAAGCCGGGTATTTAAAAAACATTGCACGTTTCTCTATCGAAAAAACACTCGACTATAAACTCCTCAAATCAAAAACAGATGATGAACTCATTGAGTACCTTGTCGAGATAAAAGGAGTAGGAAGGTGGACTGTCGAGATGCTTTTAATGTTCAGTCTAAACCGATTTGATGTTTTTCCCCTGGACGATCTTGGAATACAAAACGGAATTAAAAGTCTGTATAACCTTGAGCCGCAAAATAAAAAACAACTATTTAAACAGATGGAAGCCGTAGCTGAAAACTGGCGCCCTTATCGCACCTTAGCCTGTATGTATGTCTGGAGGCATAAGGATACAGCAAATAAAAGTCAATAGTTTACAGTCAATAGTTCTATGTTTGCTTTAACCGAATGTAAGAAAGACAAGCTCTAGAATCTATAAACTATCGACTCCCTTAAGTCTTCGTCTTCGTAAACTTCTCCGCCATTAAAACAGCCTGGTATAAATTTACAGTGCCTGCATTTTTGCTTAATTTTTCAAATTTCACTTCTTCATCTTTAGTACCTGGCTTAATTACTTTTTTTCCCTTATGGGTTTTAAGGCTGCTTTTTATAAGGATCTTCTTTATTTGTTCCGGTGTCAGGGTAGGGTAGTAGGACTTTAAAACTGCTGCAACTCCACAGGTTACCGGCGAAGCCATACTTGTGCCGCTTGCATCCTTATATCCGTTTTTTGGAGTGGTCGAATAAATATCAACACCGGGTGAAAAAAGATCGACCGTTTTTTTTCCATAGTTGGAAAACGGAGCAATCATCTTTGTATCGGGTTGCCAACTGAGTGCACCAATGTCCATAAAATTTTTTGCTTCTCCTTTGCCTTCAAATTTTTTGCAGGGATAATGGGTTACCACATCAATATCAACAGCATCATTTCCTGCCGCGTGAATCAGCAGTACACCTTTACTTTCTGCATATTTTACTGCGTCGTCCACAACCTTTTTATCCCAGCTATACTTCTTTCCAAAACTCATGTTTATTACTTTTGCGCCGTTATCAACAGCGTAACGAATAGCGTTGGCAACATCCTTATCGCGTTCATCTCCATCGGGAACACAACGGATCGCCATAATTCTAACATCTGCAGCAACCCCGTCCATTCCTATGCCATTGTTACGCGCTGCAGCAATAATTCCCGCAACGTGCGTCCCGTGAAAGCTATCGGGACCGTTGCAATCGTTGTTACCATAATATTTTTCGTTTGAATTGGTATAGTCGTCACCAACAATTCCACGCGGGTCGAAGTTAAGGTTGAGCATGTAATCCAGGTTTTTCTTAAAATAATCCAACCCTTCTTTAATGGCTTTAATTCCTTCGTCAAGATCTTTATACTGGCCACTGTCAAAGAAATTTTCCATGGCAATTGCTTTTAGCTGCGTAGCCATTTTATCTTTGGGTACAAATTTTTTAAGTTCGGTTGCCGTTACCTTTTCAACTTTTTGTTCCTCTTTTATGTTATCGCTTATTTTGGTTAAACCGCTATAAAAAGCGGAGTAATTCGCATAATTGGTCTCATTTTTTTCTCTCGATTCGTTGAATTCTTTTTTAACAGCAAGGTATAAAGCAAGTTCCTTTTTTTCTTCCTTGGTTTTAAAGTCACCTTCCTTCTTGCCTTCGTATTTATCCTGCAGTTTACGCACCAGTCGGGTCATTTCAAGATTATCCTGGTCAACATTTTTTCCATCTTTGCCGCCGATAAAATTCCAGCCGTGAATATCATCGATATATCCGTTTTTATCGTCATCAACCCCATTACCGGCAATTTCACCCGGATTTGTCCAAATTACTGATTTAAGGTCCTCATGATCATAATCCACACCGCTGTCAATTACTCCAACAATTACCGTGGTTGATTTTTTATTTTTTAATAGCTCCTTGTAGGCTCTTTCCGTGCTTACACCATTTACATTGTCAGTTGTAGCATCCAGGTTAAACCAGTTATCGGGCCGTTTAGTTTCTTGTCCATTAAAAATGAGGGCAGACAGCAACAGGGCGGAAATCAGTATTCTCTTCATCTTTTGTTTTTTAAGTTTTAGGCGCTTTTTTGCCAAAATGTGGGCAAAACCAAAGCGTTAAACACAAATATAAGGTTAGTTCATCACGCAAGTTTACCATTTGCAATAATTAAGAAATATTGCTTAAAAATACCCCGTTACGGGTGATAAATTAAGTTTTCAAAAAAATTAAGAAATAGGGTACTGTTGCCTTTTTTTTTATACATTTGAATATATCTAATCTTAAAAAATATAAAATATGAAAAAAATTACTTTCACATTATTGGCTGCCTTTGGTTTACTTGGCACCGCTTTAAGCCAGCCTGTAACTTCACTTCAAGCGCCACAATATGACGGCAGTAATTCATCGTTAAGTACTCCCAGCGGCTCTGTAGATGCTATTTATCACAGGTCTTGCTGGCTGGTTTTACAATCTGAATTAACTGGCTTAGCTCTTACTAACAGCATTGTTACTAACTGGGGGATTGACTTTACTCAGGGTGTTAACGTTGCCACTGTTGGCCAGGTTACTGTTTCCTTACAAAATACGAGCGACGTTGCTTATTTAAAAGGTACCAATTGGCCTGGTGTTTTAACAGGTATGGGTACTCCGAAATACGTTGGAAACTTTAATTTACCGGTAACAAATGGCTTTACTTCTGTTGTAGTGCCTTTAACTACCTCTTTTACATATACTGGTGGTGGTATTTACGTAGCGCTTGAATGGTATGCTCCAACAGCAAACTCAACACAATGGGCGCGTTCACAGTGTAATACAACCGGTTTAGCAACTACTGGTGGGGTAAGGGGAATTGCACCATCTGCAGGCCCTGCTCCTACAACTTTAACAACTACGGCTTTCAGGCCAGCATTCAGGTTTGAGGCTACAAATACTGCAACCAACGAAATCAGCATCCTTTCGATGCAGGCGCTTGGTCAAGTTACTAAATGGGCAGGTTTAGGTGAAGTAGTTACTGCAACTCTTCGTAATAATAGCTCTGTTGCTAAAACAAACGTAGGGGTTGGCTTAGGAGTTACAGGAGCTAATGCATTCAATACGACAACTGTAATTGCAAGTATTGGCGCAGGTTCTATTGTAACAGTAAATTTTATGCCATTTACTTCAACTAATAACGGTTTAAATACAATGTCTGTTGGTATTTTACCTGATCAGGATAACACAAATAATACAGCTACCTGGACTCAAAGCGTAACCTG
>JAYSYG010000109.1:0-2219 GCA_043716685.1 Sphingobacteriaceae bacterium
GGGATGTTTTTGTTTTCCATAAAAGAAAAATACAAAACACTGGGTAATCGTGATTACGCTATCCCAGAGCCACACGCGGAAGCGTGGTTTAGTGCAACAGCACCCTTGCGACTATTTTTTGCGGGTTAGCGCTCAAATGCATAACTTGGACTTAGCAAAAACTTACGCCTGCTTGCCATCCGCTATAGCCAATGCTAACAGACGACACAACAATGACAAACACTTCACATAAATAGTGTTATGACAAAAGTTTTAATTACAGGGGCGACAGGAAATGTTGGGACAGAAGTGATAAAGTCATTGCAAAACATTGACCATAAACTTGACATTTATGCTGGAGTTAGAAACTCAAACGAAGACAGAATTAAATTATCCCATTACAAAGTAAATTTTTCACTATTTGATTTTACCGATGTTAAGACATACAAAACCGCTTTGGACGGCTGTGAAATCCTCTTTTTATTACGGCCGCCACAAATTTCAGAAGTAGAAAAATATTTTAAACCTATCATTGACACTTGTAAAGAAAACGGAGTTAAACATATTATATTCCTATCGGTTCAGGGTGTTGAGAAAAGTAAAATAATACCGCACCACAAAATTGAAAAGCTCCTTGTTGACAGCAAAATACCTTACACATTCTTACGACCTGCTTATTTTATGCAAAACTTTACTACAACCTTGCATAACGACTTAGTGAATAAAAAAAGAATTTATCTGCCCGCTGGTAATGCAAAATTCAATCTGGTTGATATTCGTGACATTGGTGTAGTTTCTGCAACGATCTTGACAAATATATCGGAGCATATCAATAAGTCGTATGAATTAACTTGTAACCAAAAGTTGACGTTTTGGGAAATGGCAACAATATTAAACACTGTTTTAGGAACTGACATTCAATATATATCACCAAACCTTATAAGTTTCTTCCTGACAAAAAGAAAAGAAAAAATACCAACAATGTTTATTCTTGTAATGATTATGCTTCATTATTTCCCAAGATTTCAAAAAGAGCCTGAGACAACTAACTGGGTGGAGCAAATTATTAATAGACAGCCAACAACATTTGAACAATTTATAAATGACAATAAAAAAGCTCTTACCCAATGACAATAAGCACTGGCTATAACAGCACCTACCAGTAATTGGCGCGGACGTGGTCATCGCAAAGCCATTATTTTGCCTGCTTCGCAGACTTTATTTTTCTTTGGCTTTGCTAATAAACATTTGTAGGTATAGACAGTTGATGTTTCAAAACGCCAACTACTGTTAGCTGCAAACCGTTAGGGGTAAAGATCCTGGGAACTAAAAAATTCATCAGGAAAATGAAAAAGCGCATGGCAAGCTTCTTTTCAGCCTTCATTAAAGCTTTTTTGGTGATGGCAGAAAAAATCGAAATCAAAAGTTTATATTTAGAAATGAGGCCTTCAGTAGCTTACTATTAAATAATAAACCATTTTTTATTACCTTTAATTTTGAAACGAGGGTTTTGCACAGACTGCCGTTAGCCCCCTTTATGCAATTAAATTTGGCGGAAAAAAAAGAGGTAGAGATTCCCTTTTTTCAAAACGGAAAACGCATAAATAACAAAAAAAATAGAAAAAGTATTTAAGAGTAAACTTACTTTACCTCTCCCATCAGTTTTTTCACCAAAGGAGAAATAGCTATCAGTATCACACCTGCAATTAATGCATAAACGGCCAGTTGTTTATAACCATCCGCATAGATGACAAGCTTTTGAATATTCGTTAAATTTTCGGATGCACTTGCGATATTGGCTCCCAATAGTCCGGCAAAGTACTGTCCATAAGCGCTTGCGAGGAACCACATGCCCATAACCACCGCCTGCGTTTTATGTGGCGAAAGCTTTGTCATAGCAGACATTCCTATTGGAGATAAACATAGTTCACCAAAGGTTATCACAAACCAACCAAAGGTAAATACGTCAAGAGAGGTTACACCGTTTGCATCCGTAAAGAATTTTGTATAATAAAATACATAGAACCCTGCTGCCAGAAATAGAAATGCCAGGCCAAATTTTACAATCGTATTGGGTTCCAGTTTCTTTTTGCTCATTCCAAGCCAAACCAAACCCACCAGGGCTGCAAACATAATCACAAAAAGAGAGTTTGCGGAATTATTTACCCCGTTCGGGTCTACCTCAACACCCAACAACTTATTATTTAAATTATGTTTTGCAAACAAACTTAATGATCCGC
>JAYSYG010000110.1:0-2217 GCA_043716685.1 Sphingobacteriaceae bacterium
ATTTAAAAGGTCCCTCCTACTCCAACACCATTCAGTTTGAATTTAATATGGAACCACGTAAACGTTTTTTCGTAAAAACAGCTTATCGTTTTGTAGATACAAAAGTAACGTACAAACAAGGGCTGCTTCAGAAATCAATGGTATCAAAGCACAGAACCTTTATTAATCTGAGTTATCAGACAAAGAACAGCCACTGGCTCTTTGATTTTACCACGCAGTATAACGGAGCAAAACGTTTACCTTCCACGCAAACAAATCCTATTGAATACCAAAAGGCAAAGACGTCTCCCGCATATTTTAATTTAATGGGACAGATCACCTATGTCACTAAAATAAATAAGGCGGATTTTAATGTGTACCTGGGGGTTGAGAATTTATTAAATTACAAACAGAACAGCCCAATTGTTGCAAGCGATTTACCTTACAGTAAATATTTTGATGCCAGTATGGTTTGGGGTCCGGTATATGGCAGGATGCTCTACGCGGGTTTGAGGTTGAAAATAAAATAAACATCAACTTAGGAATGTCAGAACAAAAACAAAGGAACTTTCGAAAGTTTAATATTTACGTTTACTTGTTTAAAAGAATCAATAAAATTGGACCAAAAAAAGCGGCGATATATAGAATAAGAACAACCAGCCTCTTAAAAACCGTTAGATCAAGTTTTAAATTTACTTGGAGTACAGAAATGATCTGCTGAACGATCACAGGTTCTATCGCACTGAATTCATGTGTTCCGGCAATAACGCCACTATATTTTTTAGGAAATGAAAAGATCAGGCAATCCCGGATCAGCCAATAATCTCTATCTGGTAAGTTCGTATAGTCGGTGTGGTAATTGATTTTTTCCTGCCTCAGATAATCCCTGATCTTTTGATGTTTGTGTTCGTTGTAAAGTTCCAGTCCAATCATAACAGGTATGATAAGTAAAATAGGGTTATACATAAAAATGAAAAGAAACGTCAGCGCAATAATTGAGATGATGCCAAATACCAGCCGGATAGTGTAATTCTCTTTAAAAAACAATGTTTCTACCAACCTTCCACCGTCAAGTGGGTAAAAAGGCAGGCAATTTAAAACATTGATAACTAAAAAGGATTTACAGAGAATGGATATATTTTCATTGTTCAGATCTTTGTTGAACAAGAATAACAAACAACCAATCAGTATACCTGGTAACGGACCGGCAAGGATGATCAGGCTTAACTGCCATTGAGAGACTTGTTGTTTTTTCCCCGTGGTAAGAGCACCTAACAAAGGAATAATAAAAATTTTCACATTGCTGTAATCAAATAATTTCATCAATAAAAAGTGACCAGTTTCGTGAAGGATGATCACAACCAGAATTGCCGCAATATAAACGATGTTCTTATCAAATAAAAAATAGAATAATAAGGCGTAAATAAATAAACTTACCAGCGAACGGGTTATTCCATTCTTACTTTTTACCTCTAAAACAGGCTTTGGAGGAACCCCTCCGGATGAAGATGGTTGTTCAAACTGATTCTGTTCTGAATTAAAAGGCTCGTTCACGTGTTGCTTGTTTAGTATTGAATAAATGAAAAATTAAATAGACGCAACTCAAAAATAAAAAGAAAGCGCCGGTTTGATGCAGTGCACCCATTATTACCGGCACATTGTATAATAGTGTAAGTACGCCAAGTATAAATTGAATGGTCACCCCAAAGATAAGCATGTTTATACCCAGGGTTTGTTGTTTGTTGAGTTTAAGTTTGTCAGACCGGTACCATAAAATGGAGATCAATAGAACAATTACAACAGCGATCGTTCTATGCATAAATTGTATTCCACTCGGATTCTCCAATATATTCGCAAATAAACCTTCTTTCATATACACCTGTTCAGGCATCCAGCTTTCACCCATTTTTGGCCAGGTATTAAAAATATGTCCCGGTCTTATTTTTGTATTGTCACCTTCGGCGTACCCAGCTGTAAAAGCTCCGTAAATAATCTGAATGATCAGTACACTAAAAAATACCAGGGTAAGCGGCCTTATCTTTTTTCCATCTGAATCTTGTGCTTCTTCCTTCGGGTATAATAAGCGCAAAGCAAACCAGAATGTAAAAGCAAAGAGCGTAAAAGCACTCATTAAATGTGTCGCCAACCTGTAATGACTTACCGCTGGTTTTTGCTGAAGTCCGCTATATACCATCCACCAGCCTATTACAGCCTGCATGGCGCCCATAAAAAAAAGAA
>JAYSYG010000012.1:0-2590 GCA_043716685.1 Sphingobacteriaceae bacterium
GTGAAAAAGCCTTCCATGTTATCGAAATGCGGATCATGTGTACTGTAAAAATACGTATCATAGTTTTTTTTCAGCAACAGGTTTCCCAAAGTGGTAAACGGTTTTTTTGTATAGCGCCTTAACGCATGGTCGGTAAGCATACTAGGATAACCAGAGCAGGTTGAAAATAATCCATTAAACGTATGTATGCCCGAAGAGAAAAACCGGTCAAAATAAAGAGATTCCTTTATCAGGCCATTAAAATTAGGTGTCAATACTTCGCGGCCATGGATACCAATTTTGTAAGAACTCATGCTTTCCATACAAACTATTACAACATTGTAAGGTTTGAAGGTAGAATCGCTTTTTTGTTCTCTTTCAACTGACCGCTCATAAGGACCTTTTATTCCAAGATACTCTCTTGCAAAAGCAATACTTTCATCAATGTTCTCAGGAACTTTATAGTCTTTTACTTTCTGAAAAAACAAAGACCTGAACATCGTGAAATTAGGATTCAGCGCTACCTGATTAATGAATAAATTATCGCTTACGATTGCCAGGCCTTCGTGTGTTGTATTTTTACTGGAAGTTCTCCCCCGTGCGCCTATAATCAGACAAGGGATCAGCAGAACCAGTGTTACCACTATATTTAATGGCTTCTGTGGGTGGTTGTATAATCTCATCAAATGGCCGGCGTATACTTTTTTTACAGCCCAGTAAATAAAAACCGAGAAAAGAATGAAGAGAAATAAATATCCATAATATGAAATATTACCAAATATGAGTCCAAACACAAAGGCAGGGGAATCTGCCCATAAAAATGCTTGTTTGTTTAAATGGCTGCTAAATTGATTGTAATAAGGAAAATCTGCGATTGAAATCAGCCCATATAGCCAGAAAATAATTACTGTTACAGCCCGGCTGATTTTATTTAAGATCAATGTTTTCTTATAGATAAAAGCGTCGAGCGCCAGTAAAAATGCGGGTAACAGCAAGGCGTAAGAACAAACCACCATGTCAAATTCTAAACCCATTCTGAACGCTTTCAAAATGACAGAAGCCTCTATTGTTGAACTGTCTATTGTCTTAAAACAATAATAAAAAACAAGTCTGTAAATGCCAAGGATGAAAAACTCCAATAAAAAAAGCTTGGCCAGCGTTATAAAAAAAACAGGCAAAGAATCAAAAAACCTTTTTAGCATGTGATAAACTAAGTTAATCGAAAACGTTTTCTTTCACGTTTCATTTCAAATGTAAAATATTTAATTAAGGCTTAACAGCTCTTTGGCGTTTTTTAAGGCCGATTGTGTTGGATTGCTTGTGCTGAGCATTTTTGCGATTTCTAAAACGCGCTCTTCTTTAGTTAATTGTTTAATGTAAGAAACCGTTTTATCCTCATCGTCTTTTTTATAAACGAACAAATGGTGCTGGCCCTTGCTTGCCATTTGCGGCAGGTGCGTGATCGTAACCACCTGCATCGAACCTCCCATTTTTAAAAGAATGGTGCCGATCTTATCTGCAACATCACCACTTACTCCTGTATCAATCTCATCAAAAATAATGGTTGGTAATTGTTTTTTTGTGGCAAGCAGGGCTTTTAGGCTAAGCATTAAGCGTGATAACTCGCCGCCACTTGCAACTCTTTGCAGTTCATCAAGTGTTCCGCCTTTGTTGGCAGAAAATAAAAATTTTACATGATCAAATCCCGAAGAGCCAATCTCTTTCTGTGGGATGAATTCGATTTTGAAATTGGCATTTTCCATTGAGAGGTCGGTTAAAATTTCCTTCACCTGCTTTTCAATTCCTGGAACGGCCTTCGTTCTGAGTGCCGTCAATTCCTTTGCCTGTTTAGTGCAGGAAGCGACTAACCTGGCAATCTCTTTCCCCGTTTTTTCTATCTCACTCTCCAACGAGCCATACTGACCGAGTTTATTCTCAATGTCTGTTTTAATTTTGAGGAGGTCTTCTTCGTTTGTAACTGCATGCTTTTTTAGAAGGCGGTTTAATTTATCCATTTTGGAATTTACTTCTTCCAGCTTTGTGTTGTCGAAAATTATCTCCCCTTCAGCACCTTCAAGATCAACTGCCAATTCTTTTAATTCAATGTATGCCGAATTTATGCGCTCAAAATACTCCGTATAATTTTTGCCATATTTAGAGATTCCCTGTATGGCCAGTTTTGCCTGACTTAAAGCGCTTAATATATTTGTATCGCCGCCATTAATAACACTCGATGCGCTTAATAAATTACTTTTTATTGATTCAGCATTTTCGAGTGTAGCACTTTCTTCTTCAAGGGCCTTCAGGTCGCCGGGCTTTATGTCTACCTGCTCAAGCTCGTCAAACAAAAACTGGAAATAATCCAATTCTTTTCGCGCTTGTGCTTCTTGCTCCCGGAGCATTTTAAGTGAGCCGTTTAGTTTGGTCAGCTTTGTGTATTCCGACCTGTATTCCTTAAATATATTCAGGCTTCCTGCAAAAGCGTCTACCAATTCCAGCTGGAAATTCTCCTGGTTCAATAATAGAGTCTGGTGCTGTGAATGTATATCAATGAGTTTTTCTGATAAAACTTTTAATGCACTCAGGCTTACAACAGAATCATTAAGAAAGC
>JAYSYG010000111.1:0-6883 GCA_043716685.1 Sphingobacteriaceae bacterium
CAACACCATAAAAGAACTTCAACAGATCCCTTTTTTGCCAATCGAATTTTTTAAAAAATTCAAGGTTGTATCCTCTTATATAACTGCGGATACCGTTCAATTCACAAGCAGCTCCACTACATCGCAGGTTCCTTCCACACATTATGTGAATGCCGTGCGCGTGTATGAAAAAAGTTTCCTGAAGGGTTTTGAATTGTTTTATGGTAAGCCCGAAGAGTATTGTATTCTGGCGCTTTTACCGAATTACTTGCAGAGAGGCGGTTCGTCTCTGGTGTATATGTGTAAGGAGTTAATACAACGCTCGGGACATCCTTTCAGCGGGTTTTTTCTTGACAACAAAGAAGATCTTATTGCGAAAATAGAATGCCTCAAAGGAACAAAACAAAAGGTTTTGCTTATCGGAGTTTCTTATGCACTTATGGATCTTTGTGATATGAGCGTTACGCTGACTGAAAACATTACTGTTATGGAAACCGGTGGTATGAAAGGCACGCGGAAGGAATTAATAAAGGAAGAACTACACGCCTATTTAAAAAAGGGATTTAACACAACTACTATTCATAGTGAGTATGGCATGACGGAGTTATTAAGCCAGGCCTATAGCAAAGAGAGAGGTTTATTTCACGCGCCACCCTGGATGTATTTTCTGACAAGGGAAGTAGACGATCCACTGAAAATAAGAACGGATAATAAAACAGGGGGTATTAATGTCATTGATCTTGCAAACATGTATTCGTGTTCATTTATCGCCACCAAAGATCTTGGAACAATAAATCCCGATAATTCGCTTGAATTGATGGGTCGCTACGATCACAGCGATGTGAGAGGCTGTAATTTGATGATGGGGGATTTTTGATTCCAGGTTTTTTGCCACAGATTTCACTGATTAGGCCGATAGATCTAAATGCTAACCTAACAATTGGATACAGACGAAACGATAGAATAAATTAATCAGGGAAGTATTAAATCCTTGAAATCTGCGCAATCTGTGGCTTAATTTCCTTGTCTGCCGGCTAATAAAAACATCACTGCCATACGCACTGCAACCCCGTTCTCAACCTGTTCAAGGATAATAGACTGTTTACTGTCGGCTACATCGCTGGTAATTTCAACGCCACGGTTAATAGGTCCCGGATGCATTACGATAATTTTTTTGGAGAGGCTGTCGAGTAATTCTTTATCAAGGCCATACAACATAGTGTATTCACGCAAAGAAGGAAAATATTTTATGTCCTGACGCTCCAGCTGGATGCGCAGCATGTTCGCTACGTCGCACCATTCAAGGGCTTTTGTAAGATTTGGTTCTACTTCTACTCCAAGCGACGTAATAAATTTCGGGATCAGAGTTAAAGGTCCGCAAACTTTTACGATTGCTCCCAATTTTTGCAGGCAGAAAATATTGGAGAGGGCAACGCGCGAATGAAGAATATCGCCCACGATCACTATTTTTTTTCCTTTCAGGTCGCCGAGTTTTTCCTGCATGGAAAAGGCGTCTAATAAGGCTTGTGTGGGGTGTTCGTGGGCGCCGTCTCCCGCGTTAATAATTTTTGCATTTACCTTTTTTGATAAAAAAATAGCTGCCCCCGGACTGGCGTGCCGCATCACGATCATGTCCACTTTCATGGCCAGGATATTATTTACCGTATCTACAAGAGTTTCTCCCTTTTTTACCGAAGAGTTGGATGCTGAAAAATTAATCACATCTGCACTCAGGCGTTTTTGCGCCAGTTCAAAAGACAAGCGGGTGCGCGTGGAATTCTCGAAAAACAAATTCGCAACGGTAAGGTCGCGTAATGAAGGAACTTTTTTAATTGGCCGGTTAATGACTTCTTTGAAATTCTGAGAGGTACTTAAAATTAATTCAATATCGTTCTTTGTAAGTTGTTTTATTCCGAGGAGATGATTGACACTTAAATGGCTCATTAACTTTTTTTGAATCCGCTTTTTCTAACGGGTGAATTTCAAAAGTTAAAAGTAGCTTTTATATTTTAATTTAAGAATTATTTTTCAACGGTGTTTTTAAGTTAGGATTGAAGTAGGTTTTATTATTGGGATTTCAGCGCCAGGGATGGAGCGGCCTGCTTGAGCTCTTTTTTATGAAGTCGGTCCCGGAGCTGGCTCCTGAGCTTGTCGAAGGATTGTCGAAGGGCCGGCGAATAAAAAAAGCGAACGGCAAAAGCCTAGTAGGCTTTTGAGCGAGGTTGAGTATAAGCGACAGCCCGCCCGGGCGCCCAAATACTAAAGAAAGTATATAAACTATTTCAAATACCGATCCTTAATTACATTCGTATGGTGTATGGCATGACCAACAGTAGCAAATCCAATAGCAAGTGCAGTAGCAGGACCAACGGAGGTAGTTCCCGAATTAAGGAGTGTGGTTTCGGAAAAGCTTTTAAAAAGAGAAATACTGGCTTTTCTCACATTTTCAAATTCTTCCATAATATCCGCCAGTGTTCTATTTGCTACTTCAGCTGTTTCAGCATAGTGGTTTTCTTCATAAGGCAGTGGCTGTTGTGGGTCTTTTCGTGCAAAACGCAATGCCCTGTAAGTAAAAATACGCTCCGTATCTACCAGGTGAATAATTACCTGTTTAATTGTCCATTTACCTTCGGCGTAAGCGAAATTTTCTTTTTCCTTTGGTATCGCTGAAATAAAGTCTTTCAACTCCTGCCAGTTTTGTGTAAATGCTACCACTACGTCTTCCTGTTTTACAAGTGGTATGTAATTTTCGTAGTAGGTGGGGTAGGTTCCTTTTAGAGGTCTCATAGTGTTTAAGTTTGACACGAATTCCGTGAAATTTCGTCTCGCAAGTTTAAAAACGGAGGTTAGGGAGGCAGTGGGACTCATAGGTTGTTTTATTCTCTGTGACCCTGTGTCTCTTAATCTCTGTGTTATAAAAATGTGAAATTTTTGGATTCATGGAATTCGATTATTTATCTAATAACGTTACTTTATCTGCTCCTTCTGTTTCTTTCCATTCTACTTTTACATTTTGTGTGGAAATGGAATCGATGGTAATACCTATATATTTGGCCTGGATGGGTACATTGCGGGACAGTCGCCTGTCAACCAAAACCAATAGTTCCACATCTTTCGGGCGACCAAAAGCAAGCATAGCATCCAGCCCGGCACGTATGGTTCTGCCGGTAAAAAGTACGTCGTCTATTAACACTACATTTTTATCTTCAATAATAAAATCAATATTGGTGCGGTTGGGGATCAGTTCTTTTTTGCGAAAATCATCGCGGTAAAATGTTGTATCCAACTCTCCGCAATGAATGGTTTTCGATTTAAGAATACTTTGAAGCTCTTTTTGGATGCGCCTGGCGAGATAAATTCCACGTGGTTGCAAACCAATGATCACCGTCTGGCTAAAGTCATTATGCACTTCTATTAACTGGTGACACAGACGTTTTAGTGTTACGTCAAATTGTGTTTTTTCTAATAAAATTTTTGGTCGCACGTTAGGGATCTTTTTCAGGTAAATATAAATATTATTCTTTGCTTTTACTATCCATCAGAATAGTAACAGGCCCATCGTTTATTAAAGCCACTTTCATGTCTGCTCCAAATACCCCACCTTTACAAGGTTTGCCCAATGCATCTGAAGTCGTTGAAATAAATAACTCATACAAAGGAATTGCTTTTTCAGGCCTGGCTGCTTTGATGAAGGAGGGCCTGTTTCCTTTTTTTGCAGAAGCATATAAAGTAAACTGGCTTACAATCAGAATTTCTCCGCCAAGTTGTTTTACATCAAGATTCATTTTTCCTTCGGTATCAGAAAAAATACGCAGGCTACAGAGTTTTTGTACAAGGTAGTTCAGGTCTTCTTCCGCATCTTCTTCTTCAATGCCCAGCAGCACAAGTAGTCCGCTTGAGATTGTGGCATGCAGCCGACCCTCTATTTTTACTGAGGCTTCCGAGACTCTTTGTATGACCAATCGCATAATTTAATATCTTTAGCAGGACTAAAATTATAAATAAAATGAAGAGTTTTATACCTGTTGTCCTGTTTTTATTCGTTTTTACCTCTTGTAAGAAAAAGGAGGATACAAAAACGGGGGAGCCTGTCGCGATAACACCTACAGCACCTGCAATAGTTTGTCCCACTTGTGATTTTCCGGATACAACCTGGTTGAACAGTGCAACGGGGCCAAAACTGATCTTTAAATTTAAGTTTGACAGCACGCAGGTCCGGTTAAACAATTTTGGAGTTCCGGCAACTATCGCAGCTGGAAATGCCGGACAATCTCCGCGTTTTAATTGCATGAGCGCTCACTACGTGGAAATGGCGCAGAATGACTTTACGCAAATAGGCCAGGGAGCAGTTTTGTATAAAGCGGAAGAAACAGATTGTGGTGGCTCAAAAGCGATTGTATTTTGTAAATCGGTAATATGTAAAGATGGCGATGTATTTTTTTCGATCCCGCTTAACCAGGTTGCGGCGGGTGCATACAAGTGGCTTAGAGTTTCACTCGCATATCAGAATTACGATATTAAGATCAAAACAAATTCTACGGGGACAATAGATGGCACACTTGCTTCTTTTGTAGGATATAATACGTATGTTTCAAAATATAAAATGAAAGGTACGGTAATGACGCCAACGCTGAGTCCTGGCGCAAATAAACGTCAAGGCTACTGGGGATTTTATACGAAGATATTTAATACGGATGTAAAAACGGAAGGACAGGCGCTGCAGACTACTGTTGTAAATCCTAATCCAAACAGTCCAATACCAGCAGGTAGCTGCCTTGTGACGGGAGAATTTTTTAATAACGGCAGCGCATCTGTTCAGCCGCTTGTAATTACAGGAAATGAAACGCAGGATATTATCATTACAGTTTCCCTTTCAACAAATAAAAGTTTTGAATGGAAGGAAAATACGGTTGATGGATTATTTCAACCCGATGTTGGTGAAACGGTTGTGGATATGGGCTTGAGAGGGATGATCCCGAAGTATTAACAGAACCAGGATTGAAGGGAACCAGGAGTGAAGAGAACCAAGATAAATCCGTCTTGGTTCGCTTCAGTCTTATCTCCTGATTCACTTTTAAGTTTTCTGTTTAAATGTATTGATTGCGTTCACGGTAAAATTACTGAGTACTAATTTACCGCTCATGCCTGCGCGCTCTGATAAAAGAGTGTCCCAGTTCTCAGTTCCTTCCCACATTATTTTTTTCAGCATACTCATGGCTTCGGGATTGCTTGCGGCCAGTTTATTGGCTAAGAGGTCAATGCCTTTGTCCATTTCTTCAATCGTTGGAAATAATTCAGCGTAAAGGTTTTTTTCTTTTGCCCACCCTGCGCTTTGCCATTCTGTAGCATTTATCGTTAGCTGGCAAAATGCGGCCGTGCCTACTTTTCGTTCAACAGCAGGACCTACAACAAAAGGACCGATACCGACTGCCAGCTCGCTTAATTTTACCGAAGCAGCTTCCGTTGCAAATGTATAATCGGCGCTCGAAGCAATGCCTACACCACCGCCAACAGCTTTGCCCTGGATGCGGGCGATCACAAACTTGGGAGCTTTACGCATCGCATTGATCACAAGTGCAAAGCCTGAGAAAAATTTTGTGCCTGTTTCAAGATCTTTAATCGAGATGAGTTCATCGAAGCTGGCACCTGCGCAAAAGGTTTTATCTCCTTCGCTTTTTAGTACAATTACTTTGGCTGAATCGTCCTTACCTAGTTTTTCTATTTCCGCTGCAAGATTTCGCAGTTGTGTTCCCGGCATAGAATTACTTTGTGGATGAAAAAAAGTGATTGTCCCTATCCCGTTTTTTATTTCTGATTTTACGAAGGCTTCCATTTGAATGTTATTTTGTTTTTATTTTTTTAATTGCTTTAATTGTTTCAGTTTTTTTACTTCCATGAATAGCTCTTAATACTTCAATCTTTTCGCTTTTTATGCGATAAATAATGAGATATTTGCCAAGAATAATGTTTCTATAGATTTGTTTTTTTGTTGCCAGATGTCTGCATTCAGGATGAGTTAAGAATAACAATGGCAAATCAAAAATGTCTTTATAAATATTTTGAAGAAATGATTGTGAAAAAAATTCTCCAAAATTTACAAAGCCATAATTATAAATGTCAGAAAGATCTTTTTTTACGATTTCGGAAAGAACTACTTGCCGTGCCTTTTTTTCCATTCCTTCAAAATCTCACCTTTAAATTCTTCATAGGATCCAAGCGGCTTAAACGGTCCTTTATCTGCTTCTTTAACTAAAGCAATAAACTCCTCTTTTGAGAAAGATTCATCAGGAGCGACCTGTTGTTTTTTTTCTTCGGTTTTAAGATTTTTCTTCCATTGCAATTTTACATCTTCCACAAGATCACCAATAGGTTTGAAAGGCCCTTTCTCAGCCTCTTTAATTAGAGCGGCAAATTCTTCCTGCGACATGGGTTCGCCTGGAACGGCAAGATTCTTTTTAGATTTTGCTTTCGAATTACGCATAATCAAATTTAATTATTTTTTTGCGATTTTTGAAATGAGATGTAGAAATTGGTTATTCTTCAAATTTCTCCAACGGATGTAAATTCCATAAAAAAATCCGTATAAACAGACTTCTTAAATTGTAAAATATTTTTCTTAAACCAACATTGTCACCGGATTCTCAATAAACGTTTTTAAGGTTTGTAAAAACGCTGCACCGGTTGCTCCGTCTACCGTTCGGTGGTCGCAGGCCAGACTCAGCATCATTGTGTTTCCTGGTACTACCATATTATTTTTCACAACCGGAACCTGCCTGATCGCTCCCACTGATAAAATACAGGAAGCGGGTGCGTTGATAATAGAAGTAAAGGATTCGATGCCAAACATGCCAAGGTTGGAAACGGTGAATGTGTTTCCTTCCCATTCTGCCGGTTGTAATTTTTT
>JAYSYG010000112.1:0-2212 GCA_043716685.1 Sphingobacteriaceae bacterium
CATCATCATGGCAGAATAGGTGACGTAGGCATAAATAATTTTATTGCCTGTCGTCCATACCGGGGTATAAAACGTTAATATCCCGAGTAATCCAAAGGGTATGGCTACCCAGAAGAGATAAGGTCTGAATTTACCCCAACGGGTGCTTGTTCTGTCGGCCATGACTCCAACTACCGGGTCAAAACAGGCATCCCAAATCCTTGTTACCAGAAACATCGTTCCGACTGCGGCAGCAGGTATTCCGAAAACATCGGTATAAAAGAACAAAAGATACATTCCAAAAATCTTCCAGAACATTGAAGATGCAGCATCTCCGAAACCGTAACCTACTTTATCTTTCCAGGTAATTTTATCTTGCATGGTGTATTCCCTTTTTTATTGATATAATTTTTCCATCTCAGTGTCTTTTTCAAAGAAGGTTTTATCCATTCTATAAAATATCCTGAAATCTGCTTCTGAAACTTGTCCCTTGTAAGGAACATAGTAATGCATTTTATTCTCTTTTTTCATATACCCTGCATTACGCCATAACAGTACATACGAAATTGGATGATTACCTATTGCGGGAATTAACGTTTTAGTCCACCATTCAGCATAAGGAATGGCTTCATATCCTGTTTCGCCTATTGCTTCAATCTTATTTTTATCTTTAGCAATCTGGTCCAATATGGTCAGTTTAGTATCTGTTGCGGTAACGAAGCCATTATCTTTGGTAGGATCATTGGACTGATAGTTATCAAAACTCAAGGCATCTGCATATCCGTCTCCCGGATATCTTTCCAGATATTCATTGCTATTTGTAAATTCTTTACCCGTGTTATAAACGTACAAAAGAGAATGTACTTGTTTTTCGTCGCGCAAATAATTCACCGTAAACTTCCAGATCGCTTTAAATTCATCAGCTGTACAAGCTGTTCTACCCCACCAAAACCAGTTTCCCGTTAATTCATGAAATGGTCTGAACAATACTGGAATTAACTCATTATGCTCACCTCTAAGAGACAGGAAAAATCGAGAGACTTCATCCAGCCATAGTTTATATTTTTCATGGTTTACTCCACCAGGTAATATACTTTTAACGGTGCCATTTGTCGTATCCCAGGCACCTTTAGAAGCGCCAAGAGGGCTTGTGCAATGCCAACTAAAGGTATTAGCCCCTCCACGCTTGTAAGCCTGCTTAACAAGGTTTCTGATACTAATGAAAGGAACCCCGTCAATGTTTTCAGGATTTTGATGTTCAATACCACTTAAATCCCATCCATACAATCCCGGAAACTCTCCGGTAACTTCTTTCACATCACTTTTATTCTCTTTGTCTTTCCAACCTACACCATAAGCAGTCGCATCCTGCTGACCAAACAAAAAGCCTTTTTGAGCTAGTTTTTTCAAGTTTTGATAAAGATGCACCGTTTCTTTGGTGGCTTTCTTATCAATGGGTAAATCATTCTGAGCTATACCTTGGTAACAGAATATTGTAATGAAAAAAGAAAGTACCAGAGCAGATTTATTTCGCAATCCTATCATCATTGTTTGATTTTTTTTGTAAAAGATTCAATTAATTTCCACGTACTTAAATCGGTATCAAAAACAGAATTCAGTCCCTGTTCTTCAACAGGGGGATCTCCCAATAGATCATCACCCTGTTTCCAGAATAATTGAGTGTAAGAAGGTCTCCCATTTCCACTGAAAGCCCAAAAATTACAGCCGGCTATCATAGTTTTCTGATTAGATTTGATCAGTAATTTATTAAATACTGATTCATAATACTTATTTCTTAAACCTGTAGTCGATGTTACTGCAAAAGAATGATTATCTCTGGGCAACCCAAATTCTTCAATCACCAAGGGCTTTTGTATTCGCTGCATTACAGCCGCATGTTTATCGATATACAAATCAGAAAGCTTTATAATATCATTCATGTTTTGGGCAATCGCAGTATCTTTAAACCAACCCCAGTTTTTAGGCCAGACATGAATAGTCGCATAATCGATGTTCTTATCAGAATGGATATCCGAAAATACTTCCATATTTTCACTACTTATTTCACCTTCCATACCTGTTGTAACTAAATGATTTTTATCTAAAGATTTAATAAAAGCAGCAGTATTTTTAGCCCATTTAATAAAATAAGGTATTGCTGCGGACCTCATTGGCCTTGGTTCATTGGCTAATTCCCATGCCATTATAGCAGCATCATCTTTGTATTTTTTAC
>JAYSYG010000113.1:0-2211 GCA_043716685.1 Sphingobacteriaceae bacterium
TTTTCCGAAGAGAAAAAAAACGGCACTATTGAATTACTTTTAACCCGTCCGCTTACCGATCTGCAGATCGTACTCGCGAAATATTTTGCAGGGTTCACATTGGTTGCAGTATCACTTCTTCCTACTTTAATTTATTATTACAGCGTTCACGTTCTGGGCGCGCCAAAAGGGAATTTAGACATTGGCGGCATGTGGGGTTCTTACATCGGACTGCTCTTTCTTGGCGCAGGATTCGTTTCAATCGGTATTTTTGCTTCGTCTATTGCAGAAAACCAGGTGATCGCTTTTATTATTGCCATGCTTCTCTGTTTTTTCTGTTACATCGGCTTCGACTACATCGCTCAAAGCGGCGTGTTTGGCAAGTACGATGCCTTTTTCAAAAGCCTGGGAATTAATGACCATTATGCCAGTATGAGCCGCGGAGTGTTGGACACGCGCGACGTGCTTTATTTTATCAGTGTAATTGCCCTGTTTAATCTTTTTACAAAATTAGTTCTGGAAAGCAGAAAATGGTAAACGAAAAGAAAATAACGTCTTCCAATAAACGGCGCGACATTGGTTCGTTGATCGCACTTATTGCCATTGTTGTGCTTCTTAACTTTGTTAGTTCTTTTTATTTTAAGCGTTTCGATCTTACCTCTGAAAAAAGATATACACTCGCAGAATCCACCAAAAATCTTTTAAAGAATCTTGATGATGACGTGTATTTGAAAGTATACCTCAACGGAGATTTTAACCCGGGCTTCAATCGCTTAAAAAATGAAGCGAAAGAGATCCTTGACGAATTCAGGGCCTATTCCAAAAACCAGGTGCAATACGAATTTATCACACCGGGAGAGGGTATAACGCCGGAAGAAAAAAACAATATTGAAAGACAACTTTACGAAAAAGGCTTAATGCCCGAAGAAATTACGTTAAGAGGAAAAGACAAAACCACACAAAACAGGATCTGGCCAGGAGCAATCCTCAGTTACAAAGGCAGGGAAACAGTCTGGCAGATCTTTAACCGCCAGTCGCCGGGAATTGACATGGAAACTTCCATAAATAACAGCGTGGAAGAACTTGAATACAGCCTCACCAATTCTATCAGGAAACTTCAGCGCACGAAAAGGCCCGAAGTTACTTTTATCCAGGGGCATCACGAACTGGACACGATCCGCCAGTACAGCTTTATGAAAGCCCTTTCGGAATATTATGATGTTAACCAAACAACAATCACACCCGGAAGAGAATTAAACTCCCTTAAGGGAAGCGATGCGATCATTATTTCCAAACCAGACAGTGCTTTTACAGATAAGGAGATCTATACCATCGATCAGTATATCATGAGGGGTGGAAAAGTATTGTGGCTGATCGATCCTGTATTAACAAATACAGATTCATTGAGCAAAGGATTTACACTTGGACTTAACAGACCTTTAAATATTGATGAAATGCTGTTTAAATATGGTGTTCGTTTAAACTCAGTATTGGTTCAGGACATACAGTGCAGTTACCTGAATATTAATGTGGGTTTTCAAAAAGGACAACCAAAATTTGAACTGCTTCCCTGGGTCTATTCTCCATTGGTGCTGCCGGATATAGACCACCCCATTGTAAAAAATCTCGACCTGATTAAATTTGATTTCTTAAGTACACTTGACACGATTGCTTCGGCAAGAAAGATAAAAAAGACCATACTTTTAAGAACGTCCAAATACACTAAAACACAACCAACACCTGCACGTATTTCATTGGCAATGACAAAAATGAAGCTAAAGGAATCGCAGTTCATTAACTCTTACCAGCCTGTGGCCTGCCTTTTGGAAGGTGAGTTCACCAGCTTTGTTGAAAACCGGTTGCCTTCCGTTCTGTTAAATGACACCAATTTCAAACACATCGATCACGGTAAGAAAACAAAAATGATTGTTGTAGCGGATGGTGATGTTGCCGCTAACTATTACCAGCGCAGCACCGGACAAGTGTACCCATTAGGATACGACAGGAACACACAGCAAACCTTTGCCAATAAAACCTTTCTTGTAAATTGCGTGAACTATTTATTGGATGACGAAGGCATGCTGCAATTACGGTCCCGCGAAGTGAAGTTAAGGTTACTGGACAAAAAGAAAATAAACCAGCAACGCAGCAAATGGCAATTTATAAATGTGGCCACTCCCCTTTTAATCGTTATTGTTTTCGCCTTACTTCAATTCTATATAAGAAAAAGAA
>JAYSYG010000114.1:0-20803 GCA_043716685.1 Sphingobacteriaceae bacterium
AATACAAAAAGCCACAGTAAATTTTACTGTGGCTTTTTGTCTCGATCCCTTTAAAGATCAATCTAGATAACCGTATCCCAGTGTTGCTCATGCGTTACTGTCGGTGTATGGTGTATATTTTTTCCTTTAATGTGCCTTTGTTTTAAGTGCAAAGGTTCTATTCAAGGTGACATTAAAAGAGGTGCAAATTCTGTGCCAAATAAAATTTTCTACTTGTATTTAGAATTCTTCTACAAAATTAAACCATTACTATTTATTAATTCAACGTTAAACATTAATTAATTGTAATTTCTCTTTTTAATGTTTATTTCACATAATTCAATATTGCCCTGATTACCAATTCAGTTGAACTGATTAGTTAAACTAAAATTTAGATAAATTAACGATTCCCTATAAAAAAATCTCATTTTAAAAAAATGCCTGGTAACTAAAAAATGTGGAAGTTTGAACTACAAAATCCCCCAATGCTAAACGATACGGAAATCAATACGATTCTTAAAGACCTGCTTGAACTTTATTATTATGATTTCACGTATTATTCAAGGGATTCGTTTAAAAGACGCCTCAACCGATTATTCAAGCTTGAAAAATATCAGTCGTTTGATCAGTTCAGAGCCAAATTAAGATCGGACAAAAATTATATTGATCATTTTATAGATCGCATTACTGTAAATGTAACGGAGATGTTCCGTGATCAGAATTTTTTCAGAGAACTCAGGTCACAAATAATTCCTGAACTTGCCAGGCGCTCTGTTATAAGGGTTTGGCATGCGGGGTGTTCTACCGGTGAAGAAGTATATTCAGTAGCCATTCTTTTGCACGAAGCCGGGTTGCTGGAAAAATCGGAGATCTATGCTACGGATATTAATCCACATGTATTAACAAAAGCGAGGAGCGGAATTTTTCCGGTTAGTTTAATGCAGTTATATGCAAAAAATTATCTCCTTGCAGGTGGTGAAAAAGACTTCTCGGCTTATTTTACAACAACCCCGCAAGGCGAAAAATTTAATGAGTCTTTTAGCTCCCGCATGACCTTCAGTTCGCACAGTCTTGCAAATGATGGATACATCAACCGTTTTGATCTTATCGTTTGCAGGAACGTACTCATCTACTTTGATAAGGAATTACAAAACCGGGCATTTCAATTGTTTGATATCAGTATGGGGTCCAATAGTTTTTTAGCGCTCGGGGAAAAAGAGACTATTAAATTTTCGGAAATAGCAAACAAGTTTAAACAGATAGGAACAGAAAAGATCTGGAGGAAGAATTAGTTTTGTTGTTTTGCTCTTCGAGGGCAATTCTTGTTTTCTCTTTTTTATTCTGAACTATTTGGTACCTCTGGGACCAGGATTCAGAACAATCTATCCTCGATAGTGGTTTAGAATAATGTAGGAAAACGTAGAATATAGCTTCGAGAAGCGGGATGAGCGCATCAAGAAGCTCACTAAGTCCCGATATATTTACAACTTCTGCCCCAGAGGGGCCAAACACAAAGATGCACAGTGAGTTCCAATAAATATACTAAAATCCAATACTAATTTTTCCGAAATAATTCTTCGGTGCTGCAGCGTTGTAATAACGGTTGCCGAAAGCGTTAAGGTCATTACCGAGGCTATATTTTTCATCCAGCAGGTTGTCCACTCCTGCGCTCACATCAAGTACGAATTTCTTTTTCCCCCTGAACTGCCAGCCCGCTTTTATTTGCACCAGGTTATATTCTGAGGCATATTCTGTATTCAAATCATTTAAGGGAATACGTGCAGTGTAATTATGTTGTGCAAAAAAATAAAATCCCTTCGGAAAATTCAGTGTAAGTCCCGTAACAGAAACATAGCGCGGTACGCCGGTTAACTCCTTTCCTGAATAGTTCGCTGCGTTTGTCACATAACTTCCGAACTTAAAAACATCAAGGGTAAATGCATTTGACAATTGCAGCCCTCTTATAAATTTTTCTTGTCTTGGTTTAATAATTTCCAGACGAATCAAAGACTCCAGCCCGGGTTGATACGTAATTCCAGCATTCACAAAATAATCCTGTCCCAGATCATTTACCCGTTTTACAATTGCATGATGAAGTTCATAATAAAAGGCCGACACGTCCCAATACACTCTGCCGGATTTATTTTTTAAACGAATACCAGCTTCATAGTTCCATCCGCTTTCAGCCTGTAAGGAAGAATTTACTGAATTGTCTGAAGAGCGGATCTCCTGCAGCGTGGGCGGCGAATATCCCCGGCTGACAATTGCTCTTAAAGCAATAAACTGATTTATAATGTATGAGGTTGCTGCCCTCGGCATAAATTCCGGTGTAATTGCTCTTTTATTTTGTTCTGTTGTAAGGGGTTCTTCGCGTGCAAATAAGAGGCGGTTTGTATTGTAACTCAGTGAGGTTTCCACGATCCATCTGTTATTAAAGTCGATGATCAAACGCGTGAAAGCAAAACCCTGTCGGACTTCAAGCACATCTATTGCCTGTATTGTATCCTTAATTCCTTTGGCGTTGCCATAATTACTGATCTTAGATTGCATCTCCTGGATCTCGCCACCAATATTCCATTTCAGTTGAACGTTTGATTCTTTATTATTTGTAAATTCAAAATAGGTGCGCACACCCGCATTGCCTTCGTCGCGGGTTTCGTAATTTGTAATAAAAGGATTCTCAAAAAGAGTCTGAGAGCGAAATATGGAAAGAACGTGACGGAGGCCATTTGTTATTTTTAAATCGTTTGTAATGCCTCCAAAAAAAGTACGGTTCCGGATGGACGCATTTTGACCAACAGCTCCGGGAACAAATTTTGTGGCGGGTCGCGCCTGTATTGGATTTTCCTTGTACTGGGCCAGTGTTAATCCTCCTGGGGTTTCATAATTAAGGTCGGAATAAAAAAAGTAAACTCTTAACTGCCCTTTTTCAGTGTAATTAAAGTGATCTGATACCTGGATAAATTTCCGGTCCATTCCACTATGCTCCCTGTAACCCTGAGATCTTTGCCAGGCTTCATTTAGAGAGATAGTGCCTTTTTTTAATTTTTCCTGAATGTTTATATTTTGGCGGAACAAGCCATAGGAACCTGCGCCAGATCCCAATTTAATAAATGATTGATCCAGGTCTTTTCCAAAAGTGCTGATCCTCACCACTCCACCGGAGTTAGCGCCAAACAAGCTACCATCAGGGCCTTTCAATACCTCAACACTATTCACACTATTCAGATCTATCAAATTTAAATAAGAATCTCCCCCCGCATTTGTAAGTGGAAATTCATCCAGATACACTTTTGTATTCCTTATTCCAAAAGGCGAACGGATCAGGCTTCCCCGAATGGACAGGCGGTAGCTTCCTGGTGAACGTTCTTCCATGCGGATACCAGGAATAGTATTTAAAACGGGTACAAGAGAATTGCCTGATTGTTTATTCAGTCCGGCACTGTCTATAAGCGCTGCAGAAGCCGGTAAACGGAGCAGGAGACGGTCGCCAAGGTATGAGGAAATAACAACTTCGTTTAATTGAACGGAATCATTTTGAGAATAAAATTCAGGAAATAAAAATAAATAGATAACACATACTACCCATTGACTAATATGTATTTCCGGTTTTTTATTTCCCATAGCTTATTCGCCAAACACTGTTGCCGGCATCATCGGCTACCAGGAACGAACCATCATTCATAACGGCAACACCAACAGGACGACCTCTTACTTCATTTTTGCTTTCGTCCTTCATAAAGCCGGTTAAAAAATCTTCCGGCTTTCCTGCTTTTTTACCTTCGAAAGGTACAAAAACTACTTTATACCTGGAAAGTACACTTCTGTTTCACGTTTCGTATTGACCAGTACAGTGTGGTGAGTCAGATCACGCCGCTTCATTCTGTTCTGTGCCTTAAGAGGCAATGTGTAAAATATACCTGGAATACTTTCGAACACGATACCGATTATTTGTTACTATTCCCTATTTAAATTGCATTATTCAAAGATGAATAAATTGTAACATGCTATTGATGAGAGGCGACATGGGCTAAACACCACTTCTTATCCCACTTTGTGAACACAATAAAGTTCTGAATCTTTGAAACTTTGTCATGGATTTGAAAAAGTTTTTAAGTTAGTCGCTGAAAAATTCTACCTTTGTAAAGATCACATACTGAAAGATGTTGGTTAAACCCAATAAGATCAAATAAAACATTTCATTGAAGGCAAGGGTGTAATTTCTCAAAGCTACAATTAACCAGAGTTCATTACTCGGTCAATTATTTTCCTCGCAGAATTAAGGATTCGCCTTTTAAAAGAAAAATTATGGGTAAGCGTTTTTGGATTAGTTGCCTGGTTACCTTGTTTATTCGCAGTAATGCGCAAAAAGGTAGCGATAACTTTTTGCTCGATTCCTTAAAAAAAGAGGTTCGTACTTCCAGAACGGACACCGGCAAAATAAAACTACTAGATCTTTTGTCATACACTTATTCAAAATTTAACTATAAAGAGGGTATTAAATATGCTCGACAGGCCGAAATAGAGTCAATTCATATTAAGTGGAAAAAAGGAATCGCTGATGCAAACGTGAATTTAGGTTTGAATAATGTTGCTAAATGCGATTACTCTAAAGCCCTTATGAATTATACAAAGGCCGTGTACATATATAAAGAGCTTGGGTATAAACAGGGAATGGGTATTGTTTATGCTGATATGGGCCTTTTATATTTAGCGAAAAGCGATTATGCGGGGGCTTTGGAAAACTATTTTAAAGCATTGTCCATATTTGAAGAACTTAATAATATTGGGATGAAAACCATAGTGCTTGAAAATATAGGAACTGCGTACTTAGAACAAAAGAACTATTCCAAAACACTCCATTATTATTCACTGGCCCTTGAAAATTATAGAAAAACGGATGATAAACAGGGTATTTCAAGGAATTTAGGAAACCAGGGAATCATTCTCAATGCACAGGGAAACCATTCTAAGGCCCTGGACCATCATTTATTGGCATTAAAAACCAGCCAGGAAACTGGAGATCAGAATTCGATTCAGCTTAATCTTGCAAATGTAGGAATTACATATAGCTATCTTAAAAATTTTTCTATTGCATTGATATATCATATAAGGGCACTTGACTTAAGCAGAAAACTTGGGAATAATAGGAGTATTGCTATCAGTCTTGGAAATACAGGAGAATTATACTATTACATGGCTAGAGATTTTTCAGGTATAAATAGGCAAACCGAATATCTGAAGAAATCCATCGACTATCTTATTGATGCCATAAAGGTCTGTAAGGAAATTGAATTCAATGGCCCTTATATCGAGTTCTCCAAATTCTTGTCGGATGCATACACTGTATCACAAGACTACAAAAAAGCCCTGGAAACATTTAAAGAATACTCTTCCATAAAAGATACTGTTTTTTCGAGAGAGGCCAGACTACAAATTAATACTCTTGAAACGAATCGCCAGGTAGAAATAAACGTAAAAGACATTATTTTGAAAGATCGTCAGATTCAAATTGCGAACCTTGAATTGAAAAACAAATATAACGAAAGAGTGATTTTTTCAGTTAGCATTGGCCTGCTCTTTGTCATTATTTTCCTTTTATATAGATTATTTCGTCTAAGAAGTAAAAATCACAAGAGGGTTTTGTCAGATATTGCGAATATCCACGCTCACGAGATCCGTGGGCCTGTGGCAAGAATTCTTGGCCTGGCAAAACTTTTTGACCGGGACAACCCCTCGGCTGATATAAATAAACAAGTAGTAATTTTTATGAATGAGTCTGCAATTCAACTCGACGATGTTATTAAAAAAACCGTCAGTAAGGCCTCATCCTGACACAATTTTTTTGCAACTATTCACTTTGTCATACTTGTATTAATTGTTTTCATGAAAGCTATAACAAATCGTTCGCGAGATTTGCCAATTCACTACGTTCACCTTTTTCGAGGGTAATGTGTGCGTAGATCTGTTGTCCTTTTAGTTTCTCGATCATATAACTTAACCCATTACTTTGTGAATCGAGGTAAGGTGTATCGATCTGGTGAATATCTCCCGTGAAAATGATTTTGGTATTTTCACCAGCACGGGTAATAATCGTTTTTACTTCGTGAGGGGTAAGGTTTTGCGCTTCATCCACGATAAAGAAAACATTGCTCAGGCTTCTTCCACGGATATAGGCGAGGGGACAAACCACCAGCTTTTGTGCTTCTACCATTTCGTTAAGCTGCTTGTGTTCTTTATCTTTTTCACTGAAGAGGCTGCGGATATACTTTAAATTATCCCAAAGCGGTTCCATATAAGGATTTAATTTACTGTTTACATCGCCTGGTAAATACCCAATGTCTTTATTACTCAATGGCACAACCGGACGCGCCAGGTAGATCTGGTGGTAATTTCTTCTCAGTTCTAAAGCGCCTGCAAGAGAAAGCAAAGTCTTCCCCGTTCCCGCAACACCTTGTATGGTTACCAGCTTAATATCCGGGTTCATGATCGCATCCAAAGCAAAAGCCTGTTCTGCATTTTTTGGGATCACACCAAAAGCTGCGGTTTTAATAACGCGTTGCATGGTGTCATCTTCTTTATTATAACGCGCCAAAACACTTTGCGAGCCATTCTTCAAAACATAGTAATGGTTTGGCATGCCGCCTTTTTTCAAAATAGGTTTGGCCGGACAGTTTCCTTTGTTGTAGATAGCGGTGATCTGTTCGTTGGTTGCTTTTACATCTTCGGTATTACCTGTGTAAAGCTCATCTACAGATTTTATTTTTCCAGTTTCATAATCTTCGGCAAGAAGATTCAGGCTTTTGGCTTTAATACGCAGGTTTACGTCTTTAGTAACCAAAATTACTTTACGACCGGGATGTGTCTCCGAAACATATAAGGCAGTATTTAAAATACGGTGATCGGCTTTACGGTCATCAAATATTTTTTCTGCATTTACTTTGGAAGAACTATTTAATTCTATTTTAAACTTGCCACGTGTGGGTCCGTTAATAGCTGTCCAGTTTTGTAAACTTTCCTGGCTGTGTTTATCAATATACCTTGTAAATTCACGGGCGGAATAATTTTTTGTATCGTTGCCCTTCTTAAAGTTATCCAACTCTTCAAGAACCGTAATCGGGATCACCACATCGTGTTCTGCAAAATTCCTCATTGCAGTGTGATCGTAAATAATAACAGAGGTATCTAATACAAAAATTTTGCGTTCGCCGATACTTGTTTTGCCTGCGCGTTTAGCCATAGAAATAAATTAAATAACTTGTGATAAATCTAGAAATACGAAAGTGTTTTAAATGTTAAGGCCCAAATTGATTTGAACAAAGCCTTGTTTATTCTATCAGAATGGTTATTAGATGTTTACCATATTTGACGGCAGAAGGGGAGAGAGAATAAATCATAAGTGTGTGGTTAGATTTTTACCAATGTAGACTATTAACGAAATACATGCGGATATTATTATTAACAGATTATTAATATTAAAACAAAAAGCCACAATTCAAATGCAGCCTTCAATATATTCCATTCAAACAAAAAGCCCCGATCTTCCGACCAGGGCTTTAAACTATTCATATAATTCGTAGTTTATTGTGCTTCTAACTGCTTCCCTAAGCGCTTGGGCAGGTTATGCCAACGGCGTGCATCATGGAACCCCTTTTGATCTAAAAAGAATCGGCTGGGAGGATGGTCTTTTTGAAATAAAGTATTCTAAAGAAGCCTGGGAAAAGAAATGGGGCATTGCCAAGGAAAAAGGGTTTTGGTCCAATTTAGACGATATGCTTGGCAGAGGCCTATACGGGAGTCAGCAAAATTATAACGCCATCAAGCTTCACTCAGGCAACGATAATCCTTACATGATGACAAAACAGGACATTGAGACCGCGTGCGAAATTGAACTTTTTGTAGTAACGTCATTTATACCCGTGGGTGAATTGCTTCAATTAGGAAGAGTTGGTATATTTGCTGCAAAAGGGTGGGCACGGATAGGAACGAAGTTAGAATATGTATTTGGTAAGGCAACTGGGTCTCTCCACAACATTGAGCGATCAACAGGAATGTTAAAGCAACTTCAAAGTGTAGGGATTTTTGATAATGCAGTTGGTAGGTCTTTATTGAAGCGTCATTTAAAAGCGGTTTATAATGGCGTTGAAGGAATACTTCAATCTAATGGGCGTTACTTGCGAGAATCTTTATTAATGGGGCCTAACGGAGGTCTTAAAGTAGAAAGTATATGGGAAGGCAGTAGATTGATAACCATTAAATTATTAGGCGGAAAATAACGTGAAACAAATCATTGAAAATAGATATTTAAAAGCGTTTAAGTTTTCATCTTTAGAAGAAGCATCAACCTTTTTCAATAATCAAAAAGCTAAAAGAAGTCTATCCATTGAGGATACGTTTGGTGAAAATTACTACTGTTATGTTTGCTATCATTCATTGACAAGAGAAAAACAATTTATTTTGTCTTTTAGCAGCGATGAAAGTGTAGACAATTTGAATTTTTTATACTGGGATAGTTTACTTGTGCTGGATACAGGCAAGAATATTTATTTAATAGATGAAAGCCTAAATATTAAAAAATCATTTGAAATTACCACGACTTTAGTAGGATTGTATTTAATCAACAATGAAAAATTGGTTTTATTAGAAGAAGCATTCTTGAGAGTAGTGAATTACAAAGGTCAAATAGTAAAGAGTGAATTATTTGACCTGATAGAAAATTTCAGTATCAAAGACAACATACTATCTATACAAACAAGTGAAGAAACTAAAGTCATTGTATTAAACTAAATTCTGACGCCTGAAGAGAAAAAATAATTAATCCAACAGATACTTACCTTGTTTTAATGATATGCTAATCAAATTCTATTTTAAAACTATATACATAACAATACTATTTCTATTTATCTCAGCTTTAGGAGGAAGTAGAATTTTAGCAGAGAATCCAGGCACTCCACAATTAATAAACTTCACCCAAAACAAAGGCCAGCTAACAGACCAATACTACAACCCACGCCCTGACATTTTGTTTAGCGGAAATACAAAAGAGCTTGCATTTTATTTAAGGAACAATGGTATAAGCTACCAGCTTCAACGTGTGGATTCCTGGAAGGAAATGGAAATTAAAACAGGGAAAAAAATAAAAATTGCTGATAGATCAACCCTTTACCGGATAGACCTTACCTGGCTGAATGCAAATACAGATGTTAAGATCGAAACAGAAGGAGACGTACCAGGTTATACAAACTATTATACAGCAGGTTGTCTACAAGGAATTCACTTTGTAAAAAATTATACTGGAGTAACTTATAAAAATATTTATGAGAACATCGATCTTCATTATTACGAAAAAGGTGGCGCCTTAAAATACGATTATATCATACAACCACATTCGGATTATAAACAAATACAAATTCAGATCTCCGGTGCTGAGGAGATAAGCTTAAACCCAAAAGGTGATCTTTTAATAAAAACACCTTTGGGAATACTGATTGAAGAAGCCCCAATCGTCTATCAAAAAAACAAACAATTAAAAGCAAAATGGGTTATAAAAAATTCCATTTTAAGTTTTGATATCGAGAATTATGATGCGGGGTTGGTGCTTATCATTGACCCGGTTGTCAGGGTGTGGGGTACGTATTACGGAGGCACTTCTGATGATATTGGCTTGGCAACAAGCACAGATAACAGCGGAAATGTTTATATGGCAGGTTCTACTTTATCGAATAATAATATTGTTACATCAGGAAGTCATCAAACAGTACACGCCTGGTCGACTGACGGATTTTTAAGCAAATTTGATGCTGCGGGAGTGCGGCAATGGGCAACTTATTATGGAAGTGCAGGTCACGACGAGATTCTTTGTTGCGCAACAGATGTTTCAGGAAATTGTTACGTCACCGGCCTAAGCGATTCCTATGGCTCTTTTGAAATTTCTACAGCCAATGGTCATCAACCCTTTTTTGGCGGAGGACTTGACGCCTTTCTGGCTAAATTCAATAATGCCGGTATAAGAATATGGGCTACCTATTATGGAGGAATAGATGTAGATCGGGGACGATACTGCGCGACTGATTTTAATGGCAACATTTACCTTGCTGGCGATACCAGAAGCGGTACTTCCACAGAAATAGCTACTGGTGGAGGTCACCAGTCAATGATTGCCGGAGATTACGATACTTTTTTGGCAAAATTTGATTCAGGCGGCACGCGCTTATGGGGTACTTACTACGGCGGGCTTGGCCCAGACTATACTCAATTTGTTTCAACCGATAGCCAGGGAAATGTTCTTTTATCAGGTAGAACAAGTTCTTCAACAACCGGAATATCTTCTATCGGATCTCACCAGGGAACTTACGGCGGAGGTACAAGTGACGGTTTTTTAGCAAAATTCAACAGTAATGGAATACGGCAATGGGGTTCTTATTATGGAGGCTCGGGTACTGACAATACTTCCTCATGTATTGCAGATCAGTCCGGGAACGTTTTTATAACCGGCAGCTCAAACTCTGCAAATGCAATTGCAACATCAGGCACTTATCAAAGTACGTTAAAAGGCACTAACGACGGATACCTCGCTAAATTCGATAGCAACGGCGCAAGGCTGTGGGCAACATACTATGGTGGGCTGAATGCTGATTACATTAGCTCAGCATCAATGGATCTCCAGGGAAATATATATGTTACCGGAAATACATTTTCTTCAGATGCTTCTTCTATCTCAACACCAAATAGTTTCCAGACGGCATTAATTGGCACTTCGAATGCATTCATTTCAAAATTTAGTAGTAGCGGTGTTTTTCTTTCAGGTACATACTATGGCGGAGGTCAAATAGCAAATACTTATGGAGTCGGCTGTTCTTTTGATAATTCTAATAATAGTATTTACGTCACAGGATACACAGAGTGCCAGGATTCCTCAAAAATAGCCAGCCTTGCTTGTCACCAACAATCCTTTGGGGGAGGATCTTTTGATGCCTTCCTGGCCAAATTTAAAGATGATCCTACCGTTGGATTAAAAGAGGAAACCAAAAGCATAGAGCATCTTTACTCTGTTTATCCGAACCCAGGTTCAGGTATATTTAAAATAACCCATAGTGAAAATCTGCGTGGACCTATATCTATTAACGTTTATACTTCTATTGGTAAATTAATTTTATCCAAAAAAAATATATCCAATGAATTAGAAATAAATCTTGAAGATTACCCGGACGGATTGTACTTTTTTACGTTTCAAAACGATCGTGAAAAATCTGTATTAAAAGTACTCAAAAAATAATTTTTCGAACCCACCAAAATACTCTCCAAACAAAAAGCCCGATCTTCCGACCAGAGCTTTATATTAATTAGTGCAATTCGTGTCTTATACTACTGCGCTTCTAATTGTTTCCCTAAACGCTTCCGGGTATTTTCATCCAAATGAATTTTACGTAAACGGATAAAAGTTGGAGTGATCTCAACGTACTCATCACGTTGAATGTATTCCATCGCTTCTTCAAGGCTGAATTTTATTTTTGGAACGATACGCATTTTCTCATCAGTACCCGATGCACGCATGTTCGTTAATTGTTTTTCTGTACACACGTTTACAACTAAATCATCAGGACGAATGTGTTCACCGATAATCATACCCGGATAAATTTCTTCACCTGCTTCGATAAAAAATTTACCGCGATCCTGCAATTTATCAATCGAATACGCTACAGCGCTTCCTTTATCTTTGCTGATCAACACACCCGCGATACGGCTCGGGATATGCCCTTTCCAGGGTTCGTATGCTTTAAAACGGTGTGCCATAATTGCTTCACCCGCAGTTGCTGTTAAAACGTTGTTACGTAAACCAATAATACCACGGGCAGGAATTTCAAATTCCATGTGAATTAAATCGCCTTTAGGCTGCATGATCAACATGTCACCTTTACGTTGACTAACTAAGTCAATTACTTTAGAAGAGGATTCTTCAGGAACGTCAACCGTTAAAACTTCCATAGGCTCACATTTAACGCCATCAATTTCCTTGATGATAACTTGTGGCTGACCTAATTGTAATTCGTATCCTTCGCGACGCATGGTCTCGATCAATACAGATAAGTGAAGAATCCCACGTCCGAATACCAAATAAGAATCGGGAGATGGCGTTTCTTCAATACGCATTGCTAAATTTTTCTCAAGCTCTTTGTATAAACGATCACGTAAGTGACGAGAAGTAACGAATTTACCGTCTTTACCAAAGAAAGGAGAGTTGTTAATAGTAAACAACATACTCATCGTTGGCTCATCGATGTGCATCAAAGGCATACCTTCAGGACTTTCAAAATCTGAGATCGTATCACCAATTTCAAAACCTTCAATTCCTGTAAACGCACAAATATCACCGGTTTGAACTTCAGTAACTTTTACTTTACCTAAACCATCGAAGATGAAAAGATCTTTGACACGTGATTTTTGAATACGACCGTCGCGTTTCACAACGCTAACAGGCATGTTTTCTTTAATGATTCCACGGTACACACGTCCAACTGCAATACGACCTATGAAAGTCGAATAATCCAAAGAAGTAATTTGTATTTGTAAAGTTCCAACGCGTTCTGGCGCAGTAGGAATTTTTTCTAAGATTTGATCTAATAAATAAGTTATATCAGTGGTTGGATTTTTCCAATCCGGACCCATCCAGCCTTGTTTGCTGGACCCGTAAACTGTAGGAAAGTCTAACTGATCTTCGTTAGCTCCTAAGTTGAAGAACAGATCAAATACGCTATCGTGTACTTCATCCGGACGGCAATTCGGCTTATCCACTTTATTAATAACCAGCAATGCTTTTTTACCAGCTTCGATCGCTTTTTGAAGCACGAAACGTGTTTGCGGCATTGGCCCTTCAAAAGCATCCACCAATAAGATCACACCGTCGGCCATGTTCATTACACGTTCCACTTCACCTCCAAAGTCCGCGTGACCAGGAGTATCAATAATATTGATCTTTGTTCCTTTATATTGTACCGAAACGTTTTTTGCTAAAATGGTAATACCACGTTCGCGTTCCAGATCGTTGTTATCTAAAATTAATTCTCCGGTTTTTTGGTTGTCGCGGAATAAATTACAGGTATGTAAGATCTTATCAACCAGAGTAGTTTTACCGTGGTCAACGTGGGCAATGATAGCAATGTTTCTGATTATGGACATTTAATATTTTTTTAAGGCCGCAAATATAGTGATTTATTGGCAATAATCCTCATTCATAGCAACTTATCGGTGAAAATTGGATGAAAAAACCGTTAAATAATGGTTAAATAGACAATAATTATGTTGTCAGTTGAGTTGCTTTTGTTGGTTTTTTTTAAAAAGTGTAACCAGAACTGCCCTTTGTCTCGATACAGGCAAATGTGTGGTACACATTTGAGTTAGCTGCCGCGAAGCAAAGAGGCAGAATTTCTACTCGAGGGGACTATCCCCTTTAAAGCCCAATGCAAAAAGCCATCTCCAAAAGGAAACGGCTCTTTACATATAACTAAAAATAAATTCTTATTATTGTTGCACTACATCGGCTTTTGTAGTGTATAACAAGGCTACCAGTTCATCCACCAGGGCTTTATTATTTGTTGAATTTACGCCGTTCTTGGCAAGAGCAGTACCTATGTCGCCGACAAATTTATCGAAATCGGCAGAGTTTGCTTTTTTACCCATACGGTTATTGCTTGCAGGGTCGTGTGCTGCTTTCATTGATTTTCCGGTATACGCATAAGCGGCATTTTTAGCACCGGTGGCCGAACATAAAAAATCGGTAAAGTTTTTACTTAAAGCGGCAAAACCCGTGGTATTGTTTGCGCCAACTTCTCCCAATAAAACACCGAAATAAGGTGTCATTGTTGGATCTCCCGCAATTACATAAATTGCACTGTCTACAACAGAACGTAAAGTTAAGCGCCCTTTTTCTATCATCGTACCTGAATTTTTTGGATCAGCTACAGAGGTTGTTCCTCCAACGCGTTCGTATAAGGTGGGTGTTGGAGTTGGGGTTGGCGCGGGTGTCACCGCTTCCGGCTCCGGCTCTTTTTTATCTTTCTTACACGAGGTATAGAAGATGCTGGCCCCGGCCAGTAATAAAACGGGGATAACGTGTGATTTTTTCATAGATCTTTGTTTAAGGTTAGGTTTGTTTATTTTTAGTTAAGAAGTTTATAAATATAGCCTGTGAAGCGGTATACAAATGAGCTGCGGTCTTTGCCAGCCATAGGACAACCCTTGCTCTTCATATCTTCGCTCACAACAAATTTTTCTGCTTTGTAATGTCCATGGTTTATTAATTGATGGAAAACAGTATCAGAATTTTGTTTGCCCACCAGGTATCCATAAACTAAAATCCTATCTTTTATATTAAACATGGTATTCTGTATTCCTGGTAAAGAAGCCACAAAATGCCTGATTTCATTGGCATTCATAGAATCAATCGGTTCCTTAAAATCGATGCGGCTAAGTTGAAGATCGTTGTTATCATATTTTACGGGTTTTGTAACCATATATATGTGAACGATGAGAACAGTGAATAAAACAAGGGTAGCAGATGAAAAAATAAGGAAAAACTTCTTTAGGTTTTTTGAGCTTGATGACTTTTTCATGACATTGTTTTTAGCATATACTAAGGGAAAAGGGTTTTGGATTTAAAATTTGAAAAACATCTCGAAACTTTTTTCTCACATACGCCGCAGGTTTTCATAGAACTATCATTTTCTAATCCGGGTTTGTCAGTTTCAGTGACTCCCATGTAATCTGTGAGAGATTAATCGCAAAAAAAATGACTTGTAAATCCAATCGTTCAAACTTTCCGTAAATACCTTCAAACCTTTAAAACCAAAAAACATGAAAAAACTAATTTTAGCTGCTGCCCTTTTTACAATGGGTCTTAGCATGGAAGCAAAAATCGTTGCACCTGAAGTTGTGACTGTAAATTTTAAGGATCCTAAATGGATGAAATCTGAAGCCGGCACCTGGATGGGCGCAAACAAAACCTGGTATAAATTAAATACCAAAGATGCAAGCGTTTGGATGTCGAAAGATGGTAAAAAATGGGATGCTGTGAAAGACGGTATGTGGCAGGACAAAGACGGCAAATGGCTTAAAATTGTTGATATGGACCTTAAATGGAGTGCTGATGGTGGAAAAACATGGTCCACTGTTCCTGAATGGAAATGGATGGGTGCTGATGGAAAATGGAACAAATTTGACAAGGATTGGAGTCTTTGGGTAGCTTAATTCACGCAAACGCAGAAAGGAAAACAGTCGCTTACAACAAAGCGGCTGTTTTTTTGTTTAAATACAATATCGTATATTTCTAAAATCTTTTGGCACCTAAACAAACATACACACAGGATGAACTGATCATTCTTATAAGAGAAAAGAACCAGAAAGCTTTTTCTTATCTGTATGATAATTATTCACGGGCACTTTTTGGTGTGATAAATGGCATTATAAACAACGTTGAGGAGTCGGAAGATGTTTTACAAAAAACTTTCCTGAAGATCTGGAACAATTTTTCATCTTACGACACCGAGAAAGGCAGGCTGTATACCTGGATGCTGAATATAGGGCGAAACCTGGCCATAGACAGTACCCGGTCCAAGCATGAAAAAATAAAATCAAAAATCCAAAGCACTTCTGAAAACGTATATAAATTTGAGAATAATCTTCGCGCTGAGGATAATAAATACGACACTATAGGACTAAGTACTATATTAAATACATTAAAAGAAGAACATAAGTCGATCATAGATCTGGCTTATTTTGAAGGTTACACACAGGAAGAAATCTCGAAGAAACTAAATTTACCACTAGGCACGGTGAAAACAAAAGTAAGGCAGGCCCTTCTTAAATTGAGAGAACTTTCCAAAAAAGAAATTGTAAATTGAAGATTAACGAAGTCATATCATCCGGTTTATTAGAGAGCTACGTTTTAGGTACTGCAAGTGCTGAAGATACGGCTATGGTAAACAAGTTATGCAAGGAGCATTCCGAACTGTTAAGAGAAATTGAGACAATAGAAGAAGGCCTTATCAATTTCTCTGCCCGGGTTTCTCCGCGCATTAATAAAGATCTGAAAGACAAAATCGCTTCTCAACTAACATTTGATGCAGAGGGATCTCCTGTTGCTAAAGTTATTTCTATAAAAAATGAAACGGAAGGAAGACTTTCCATCTACAAATTAGGTATCGCTGCAAGCTTGCTTTTATTTTTCACCAGCCTTATTTATAACGTTCAGTTGAATCATAAGCTCAGCCAAGTAAGCGGGGAACTGGCAGAATTAAATGCAGCAAAATCGTATATGGCTGATGAACTTAAGATACAGCAGGCTTCTTTAAAAACAATGGATACGGAAATACAGATTCTTGCGAACCCGAAAGTAAAAACGATTGCTTTAAACGGTATGAACTCACTCGATAAAAGATCTGCCATGATCCACATGAACATGGAAACCAACGAGGTTTATTTTAACGCAAGAACTTTACCGAATACACCAACTGCTAAACAATACCAGTTATGGGCCATCGTAGACGGCAAACCGGTTGATGCGGGGATGATTGATATGAATACCACAGCTTCTGTGTTCCAGAAGATGAAATCTATAAAGGGTGCACAGGCGTTTGCTGTTACAATTGAAAGTATTGGCGGTAGTGCTGTTCCAACAATGGAGTCAATGTGCTTTCTGGGCAACGTTTAACTTAAAGAACTTGAATAATTTACCGTGAATACGTGGTAACTACCTCGTAGTGAGTTTATAATCGGCCACATTCAATTCCGTATCACAAAAAAAGTACTCTTCTGCAATTGCATTTGAACATACAATAACAGTGCGGTCTTCAGTAGAATCGGAGATCAATTTTTTGTACCAGGCTATCGCATTTTTATCCAGGTTGGAAACCGGTTCGTCCAGCAGTAATACGGGTGTATCAGCAAGAATAGCTAAGCCCAGCTTTAAACGCTGTTTCATACCGCTTGAAAATTGTTTTATGAATTTATTTTGAGCGCTTTGCAATTCCATCATCTCGATAACTTCTTTCACCTGCATATTTTTTACGAATGGTTTAAACATTTTTGAATGTTCTATTATTTCTGTCAGCGTAAAATCTTCTATCAATTGCAAATAAGGAGAAGCAAAGGAGATGTAATTTTTTATTTTTTCGGGGTCTATTTTTTTCTCTGAGCCAGAAGAGGAGTCCAGGTGCGAATAACACACTTCCCCTTCATTTGGCGTTACAAATGTACTTATCACTTGCAATAATGTAGATTTTCCTGATCCGTTCCCGCCTAAAATAAGGAGTTTCTGATTTGGAAGTATTTCATGGTTAAGACCCCTGAAGATCCATTCCTTATTGAATTTTTTTCCGAGATTAGTTAAAGAAATCGTGAGGGTCAAAATAGTCTACAGTTTAATAGTCGATGGTTTATAGAACATCTATTTACTTGGCGCAAAGACTAGACCGCAAAGTGTTTGCTCTGTCCTGGCTACCTCCAGTCTCTGTTGTCATGGTTCATCAAATGCCCTTAACAATCCCATCGGTTTGTTTGCGGATAAAATCCACAATTTCTTTGCGGGTTGGTGAATCCGGTATTTCGTTCTCAACAATTTCAAGTGCGTTGGAAACATTATGCCCCCGGACAAAAATGATGCGGTAAATATCTTCTATTTGTTTGATGACTTCTTTATCGAACCCCCTTCGTGCAAGGCCAATAGTATTTACACCAATAAACTGCAGTGGCTCACGGGCAACGCGGATGTAGGGAGGTACACTTTTACGAACCAGGGAAGCCCCGGCTACAAAAGAATGCGCGCCGATATTTACAAACTGCTGTGCGGCTACAACGCCTTCAATGATCACATAATCCTCAACCGTTATGTGTCCGGCCAGGGTGCCATTATTGGCAATGATCACATTGTTACCAATTGCACAATCATGGCCCAAATGCGTATAACACATAATAAGGCAGTTGTCACCAATCTTAGTGGTCATGCGGTCTGCCGTACCTTTATGAATAGTTGCGTACTCGCGGATAGTTGTATTTTTTCCAATAACGGTATTTGATTTCTCACCCTTGTATTTCAGATCCTGGTTAACAATTCCAATAACCGCTCCAGGGAAAATTTTGCAGCCACTCCCAATAACGGTGTCTGGATAAATAACCGCATTCGGATGAATAAAACAATCGTCCCCGATTTCCACATTTTCGTACACTGTTGCAAAAGCTTCAATAGTAACATTTTTGCCTATTATTGCTTTGGGACTTACATTCGCAAGTGGTGAGATCATACTTTATATTATGCTAGTTGAGGTTCAGGATTTTTCACTTCAATGTTTTTTACCTTCACGATCTGTGCCATCATTTCAGCTTCCATCACCGGCTTGTTTTGTACATAGGCAACACCACGCATGTGGCATATACCACGACGGATAGGTGTTACGAGGTTTAGACTGAATACAACTGTATCTCCGGGAATTACCTGCTGACGGAATTTAACACCGTCAATTTTTATAAAGTATGTAAGATAATTTTCCGGATCGGGTACAGTCTTTAAAACCAGCACTCCGCCGCATTGTGCCATGGCTTCAATCAGGAATACGCCTGGCATTACAGGATTATCAGGAAAATGTCCTTTAAAGAACTCTTCATTTAAAGTTACATTTTTAACGCCGATCACATGGCTTTCAGATATTTCCATGATCTTATCTACCAACAGCATCGGCTGGCGGTGGGGCAATAATTTCATGATATCCATAATATTCAGAACAGGTGCAGCGTTAAGGTCAATTTTCGGATAATCTTTTTCTGCCTTTTGTTTTTTGGCAAGGGCTTTTAATTTTTTGGCGAAATCAACGTTTCCTGCATGTCCAGGGCGGGCGGCAAGAACGTGGATCTTCATCGGTTTTCCAACCAAAGCAAGATCGCCAACAATGTCTAATAATTTATGTCTTGCCGGCTCGTTGAAAAAACGGAGTGCTGTATTGTTTAAAACACCGCGCCCTTTTACTTCTACATCGGGCTTATTAAATACCTTGCGTAAATGATCCAGTTTATCTTTGGGAATTTCGCTGTCTACAAGAACTATCGCGTTGTCAAGATCTCCTCCTTTGATGAGGTTATGGGCCAGTAACGCCTCAAGCTCTCTCAAAAATACAAAGGTTCGGCAGGGTGCAATTTCTTTTTTAAATTCTCCAAGATTATACATCGAAGCATGCTGTGTTCCAAGAACCTCGCTGCCATAATCTACCATCACTGTCACGCGGAATTCATCCTGTGGAACCGCCAGCATTTCAACCTTTTTAATCGGATCTTCGAAAGTCAGGTTTTCGGTTAATTCAAAATATTCGCGCTCTGCTTCTTGCTCTACAACGCCGGCTTGCTCAAGAGCTTCAATAAATTTTAAAGAGCTTCCGTCCATAATCGGCATTTCGGGACCGGTAACCTGTATCATGCAATTATCAATACCAAGGCCCATTAAGGCTGCCAGAACGTGTTCTGTGGTATGCACACGTACACCATTTTTTTCAAGGGTGGTGCCGCGCGATGTATCTACTGCCAGATCAGCATCGGCATCAATTATGGGGTGGCCTTCCAGGTCAACACGCTGGAATTTATACCAATGGTTTTCTTCGGCAGGATTAAAGGTGAGTGTAACAGGTTTGCCGGTGTGCAAACCAACTCCCGAAAGGGAAACCGCTTTTTTTATCGTTCGTTGTTTATCGCTCATGTCAAATCGGTAATTAAGTTTTTAAAGATAGTAAAATTCACCCAAAAACTGAATTATTTCTTATTCAAACACCAAATAGGGCAGCAGCTTCTGGTAAAGGGAATTGTCGTTTAATATGTCTCTCAGGTTAGTAAGATTTATGGTGGTTTTCCTGCGCCAGTCAAATATACTTTTTGTGATCTCATACGTTAAATAAGGGTGTTTATTAACGACCTTAAAATCGTCTTTATTGAGGTTGATTTTTTTGATGTTTCCGGGAACAACATAAATACCGGTTCTCACTTTTTCATATAATTCTTCACTAACACCGTATACTTCTTTTAACTGCTCAACAGTTATAAAACCTCCCAGCAGACTCCTGTATTTTAAAATACGCTTTGCATACCCCGGGCCAATCCCATTCAGTGAAGCAAGACTGCTGCTGTCGGCTGAATTTAAGTCCAGTTTTGTGCCGACTTCTTTCATTGCAGGCTTTTCAAGTGCTTTTGGAGTTGTCTTTTGCCGTTCAAACGAAGTTTCAGCTACCGATTTTCCAGCGCTTGGAGATTCTTCGACCAGAATGTAAGGTTCAAGCTGTGCATAGAATTTATCTGAGATTCCGTATACTTTTTGAAGATCTTTTTTTTGTTTAAAGACAAAGCCTTTATTCCTGAATTTTAAAAATATTTGCGCTGTTTTTTCTCTGAACCCTAATTTCAGGAGTTGTTCCAGTGTCACGGTATTAGGATCAAAAACGAAAAGATGAAGAGGTTTTCCTTCCTCCCGGGGTTTATTTTCTGAAAAAGTCCTTCCTGCAGAATAACTACTGTCGAGTTTTTTTTCGACCAGAGGCATATTGAGCAGTAAGATAGGATCTGGAATGATAAAGATGGGATAGACCAGACGGACAAACAGCAGGACGAGGCTTATAAGAAGCAGGACAAATAAACCATTACGCTGCTGTTTGTTAAATCCAAAATAATTATTGAGGAAGCTGAGCATTTTTATTTTTATTAAAAAAGTAATAAACGGGAACGCCTATCGCCATAATAGCGAGACCTAAAAAAGTATTGGTGGGTTTAAAAATTAGCAGATCAATGCAGATGGCCCCGG
>JAYSYG010000115.1:0-2203 GCA_043716685.1 Sphingobacteriaceae bacterium
TTCACTATAATACCTACGCGGTATTTGATGGAGAAAAGATGGAGCTTAAAACCTTTGAAGGATAACTGATTTTCAATACGAAGACGTTGCGTTAAAAGAATGTCCTGTCGAGTAGGCACAGTTTAATTTTTGATGACCGTATCGAGACACAGAGAAGGTTCTCGATACCCGCACGAACGGCGTTCAGTCGGGCGGGTTCATTTACAAGAGGCAGGCAAAATGAACTCGAAAAGACGCGAAACTTCCTTCGATTCTCTGTACTACGTTAAATTATTTTCTCTGCGTAAATCTCCTCTGGTAAACAAAGGGTACACCAATATCAAGTGTAGGATCTTTCTCAGGCTTTTCCTGTGAATGTTTCCTGTAAGTTGAATAATAGATCTTAACCAGGATCATAAAATATGAAATTAATAAAGGACCAAAAATTAACCCGGTAATGCCCATATAATTTAAACCCATGATCACGCCTAACACAGTTACTACGGGATGTACGTCGGCCATACGTTTTGCCAGCATAAAGCGGATCACGTTGTCAGCGCTTCCCATCACAATGGCACTCCAGGCGAGTACCCAAAATCCCTGCCAGGTTTGTCCTCCGGCGAATAAATAAATACATACGGGTACCCAGATAATACCTGTACCAACAATAGGAATAATAGAGGCAAAACCCGTGAGGATGCCCCAGAAGGCTGCTTCGGGAACACCAGCAACATAATAGGCAAGAAAAGCACTCAGACCCTGCACCACCGCTATTAATGGAACACCGATGGCATTGCTGAAGGTTTGTGATTTTAATTCTGCGCCGAACAGCATTATTTTTCGTTTATCAAATGGTAAAAAAAGCACGATCGCAGCTTCCAGCCGGTTAAAATTTGTAAGAAGAAAATATAAAAAAAAATACATCATCGTAATGGATGAAAATAAAGAAAGTCCCATGTTAAGAATGTCTGAAACTGTTGATGCTGCATAGGACTGGATTTGCGCAATGTTTTTTTCTGAAAGGAGAATGATATTGAATTTGTGCTGCACGTCCTCAATATAATTTTTTATGATCTCCGGATGTGAGATCAGTGGAGCAATTTTATTAAAGATGAGGCTTGAAAAGGAGATGATAGGAAGCATGATTATAAAGAAGGAAACGATCACGATAAGAATAGCGGCTCTTCCCTTTTTCCACTTTTTTCGTTGCACTAAAAATTCCATCCAGGGTTTAAAAAGTACGTAGAACATAATGCTTCCTAAAAAAGCAGTAAAAAATTCCCGCATGGAAAAAAGCAGGAGCAGTGCAAAAACAATAATGACTGATAAAAAAAACGACTTGTTAATTTTATTCGTATTCAGTGCAGGGTTCTCCATTTAAATACAAGATTGATTAATTTTTAGTAATTTTAATTAAAATATTTGGAAATCGATAAAGAGTATGGACAAGAAATCAAAACTATTTCTGGCATTTGGGGCCGGCGCAGCTATTGGAGCAGCCGTTGTGGCACTTCTTACTACAGATAAAGGTAAGGCTATTCTGAAAGAAGCGGGGGAAAAAGCAGATGAATTTGCTGCGGATATAAAGAAAAAAGTCAACGACCTTGAAAGTGAGCTTGCGGACTTTTTAAAGGGCGATAAACCAAACGAAACTACCGACACAGGTGAAGCTCCAAAGGTTTAATCAAAGCATTAATGGAAGAAAATAAGGAAGATTTTTTAGAAGAGACGTATGGCTTGTTCACAGACTATGTAGACGACAGGGTTCTCCTTTTAAAAATTCAGGCCGCAGAAAAATCCGGAAAATTAGTTTCGGCTTTATTTAGGATGGTTGTTGTAGCGCTGTTCACCTTTTTTATTTTGCTTTTTGTCAGCATCATGGGCGGTTATTATTTTGCCGAGGTAACGGGCAGCACATTTTATGGTTTCAGCATTATTGCAGGAATTTATATTTTTTTATTGCTTCTCTTTTTATTTCTCGATAAGCAGGTTTTTTCAAAACGCATTATCAATCTGGTTGTCCGGATCTTCTTCGAAAGATCTGCCGTTGAAACAGATCTAAGCAAAGACAATGAGTAAGCGCCGGATACAAATTACGACGCTTAGCGACCTTGCGAGGGAGGAGCGAAATGTGCGTGAACGCCTGAAGCAGCAGGAAGCTGAATTGGTGCTTCGTGTAAAGAAGTTACCGGAAGAGATTATTACAACCGCCATAATCAGGCTG
>JAYSYG010000116.1:0-6849 GCA_043716685.1 Sphingobacteriaceae bacterium
TTACAACAACAGTTAATGGCGCGGTTTCTTATACTTATGCAGGACCAAGTTCTACAGTTATATCAGCCGGGTCTACAACTTTGAACCCTGTATCTACTGTTAATTACAACGTGTTTGGCACAAGCACAGCCGGCTGTGTCTCAACTGCGCCAGCAGTATTGACAGTAACGGTTAATGCTTTGCCGGTGGTAACTGTTACCAGTAATGTTGGTGGTGCGGTTTGTGCAGGCCAATCTGCTACATTAACTGCAAGTGGTGCTAATACGTATAATTGGGGTACTTCCACAGGCTCGAGTATTGTAGTAACACCACCGGTTACAACAAACTTCAGTGTAACAGGAACTGATTTAAACAGTTGCTCTAATCAGACATTCTTTAGTTTAATCGTTAATCCTTTGCCAACGGTATCGCTTATAAGCGGGGCAATTTGTCCGGGTAATTGTTTTACCCTAACACCTTCAGGAGCTTCTACCTATACGTTTTCCAATGCAGGCAGTGCTGTTGTTTGTCCTCCTGTAACTACAGAATATACAGTTTCCGGAACAAGCGCTGCAGGATGCGTATCTTCACAATCGGCTGTGGCAACAGTGAGTGTGGTGAATATTCTTACCGTGACAATAAGTGGAAATACTACTATTTGCCTTGGAGGAACAGCAAACCTTACAGCAAATGGAGCAAGTACGTATTCCTGGAATACCAGTCTTGTATCAAATACTATAGCAGTCTCTCCTCTAATAAACACCAGCTATACGGTGGTAGGTTCGAGTGGTAGTTGCAGCGATTCTGCAATAGTATCAATAGCGGTTAACCCTTTGCCAAATGTTACAGCAACTGCGCAAAGAACACTTATTTGCCTGGGTGAAAGTGTTGGATTGACTGCAAGTGGCGCAGTAAGTTATTCCTGGAGTACGAGTTCAACCAATCAAACTGTTACAGTATCTCCAAACGTTACAACTACATACACCGTTACCGGAACGGATGCAAATATCTGCTCGCAGAATGGAATTGTTACTGTTGAAGTGAATACGTGTATAGGAATTAATAATTATTCGGCTGAAACTCTTCAATACCTTGTTTACCCGAATCCAAACTCCGGAGAATTTGTTATTGAAACGTCAGCGCGTGTTGATATTACTATTTTAAATGCCCTTGGACAAACTGTTTTAAGACAACAGCTAAATGAAGGCAAAAATCCTATTGTGCTGAATGAACAAACAAAAGGAATTTATTTTGTTCAGATAAAGAATGGTAATACAACCAAAACCATCAAGATTATAAAACAATAAGTAGAACTTAACTATAGGTTTAAAGCTAAAAGCGGGGGTTTCTCCCGCTTTTTTTGTTAAAACAACTATTCTTTTTTATTAAAGGATTTAGTTAAATTTACATCTTAAAATAAGAGTGATCTTAGCTTGTTAAGAAAAGGATATTGAATGAAAGTATATTTGGATAACGCAGCAACTACGCGACTTGATGAAGAGGTTTTAAAAGCCATGATGCCTTTGCTGGCAGAAGATTTTGGCAACCCTTCTTCTATACATTCGTTTGGAAGAAAAACGCGTGCATCAATAGAAACCGCAAGAAAAACAGTTGCAAAACTCTTAAATGTAACCCCAGCGGAAATTTTCTTTACGTCGGGCGGAACAGAGGCAGATAATATGGCGATTTGCCAGAGCATAGAAAGTCATGGTATTACACATATTATTTCCAGTCCTATAGAACATCATGCCGTTGAACACACTATTAAGGTGTTGGAAAAAGCGGGGAAAGTAAAAGCCAGTTGGGTTAAAATTGATAAAAATGGAAACGTAGACCTTGCTGATCTGGAAAATATTTTAAAGAACAATCCACGCAGCCTTGTGTCTCTTATGCACGCCAATAATGAAATAGGTACACTTCTCCCTTTAAAAGAGGTAGGCGAGCTCTGCGAAAAGTATAACGCCATTTTTCACAGTGATACGGTACAAACCATGGGCCACTATAAAATGGACCTTCGTGAACTCAAGGTTCATTTTGTTACCTGTGCCGCTCATAAATTTCACGGACCAAAAGGTGTGGGGTTTTTATATATTAACCACCTGCACAAGATAACACCGTTTATACATGGCGGCGCGCAGGAAAGAAATATGAGGGGCGGTACCGAAAATGTTCCGGGAATTATTGGGCTGGCCAAGGCTATGGAAATTTGTTTCAATGAAATGGAAGCGCATCAAAAGCACATCATGGGCTTAAAGGACTATATGAGACAGGCGTTGATAGAAAGAATACCAGGTATGGAATTTAACGGGGAAGTGTCACATGAAAAATCTTTATACACAGTACTGAATTGCCGTTTTCCGAATCATCCCGATGCCGAAATGATCTTATTTAACCTTGATATTATGGGAATAGCTGCCAGTGGAGGCAGTGCCTGTAGTAGCGGCAGTAATCAGGGAAGTCATGTTTTGAGAGGTCTGGGTATTGAAATGGAGAAGCCCTCAGTGCGATTTAGTTTCAGTAAGTATAATACAAAAGAAGAGATCGATTTTGCTGTTTCAAAATTAACAGAATTGTTCGCTGTAAAAGAAAAAGTATAATCAGGCAACTTAGTAGAATATTAAACAAATAAATTTATGTCAGACGTTAAAACAATATTAGATACAACAAAGGGATTGATGGAAAAGGCTATTTCCCACCTGGAATCTGAATTACAAAAAGTGAGAGCGGGAAAAGCGAATCCTGTGATGCTTGAAAACATTCTGGTTGATTATTATGGAAGTAAAGTTCCGATAAGCAATACTGCAAGCATTACCACACAGGATTCACGTACGCTGGTTATTCAGCCCTGGGAAAAGGGCATGCTGACACCCATTGAAAAAGGGATACAAATGGCAAATCTTGGACTTAATCCACAAAATGATGGCGTACTGATACGTATTATGGTTCCGCCATTAACAGAAGAACGTCGCAGGGATCTAAGCAAAATGGCAAAAGGTCTGGGCGAAGACGCAAAAGTTGGGATTCGCACTGCGCGTAAGGAAGCCATGGAGCAAATTAAGAAATTACAAAAAGATGGTTTGCCGGAAGACGAAGCTAAAAGTGGTGAGACACAAGTGCAAACATTAACGGATGCCTATGTAGTAAAAGTTGATAAACATATTGAGCAAAAAGAAAAAGAGATAATGACGGTTTAGGCTTTAACCCTGTCAGGGTTTACAAAGATCAAAATTAAAAAACCCGACCCAATAGTTATCGGGTCGGGTTTTTTTGTTAATTAAAATTTTGAATGTGATTTTAGTCTTTCAAATTTATAATTCAACTAATCTGCAATCCAAACAATTATATATAAATTGGGTTAGAAATCGCAATAATTTAATTAACTGAAAAGAATTAAGCTAACTTAACGTTAACGGCGTTCAATCCTTTTTTACCTTCTTGAATTTCAAAAACAACTTCGTCGTTTTCACGGATTTCTTCTTTAATTCCAGAAACGTGAACGAACACTTCTTTTCCAGAACCTTCAACTTTAATGAATCCGAAACCTTTTGTTTGGTTGAAAAACTTTACTGTACCTTTTTCCATTTTTTTACTTTTTATTATTTCCCTTTTTTATTACTATTAAAACAGCGCCGAGAAAAAAGGGGATGACCCAGCACTATTATTCCTTAAATCCATTATTTAAAATCTGATCAAGCCGGTTCTCTGCCAGATTGCACTTGTTAATTAATTCATAAAAAATTGAAATTAAACGAAATGCAAAAGAGAGAGTTGGAGATGTTGAGAATTTAAATAATATTCGTTTAAAAGATTAAGACAAATTTAATTATATAATCTGTAAAAGCAAATTTTTCAACTTTAAGTGGATGATTTTCAGGGGTAATTTCTTATTTAGAGGATCAAATTCTATTTTCACGCGGTAATTCGGGGTATTTTTCTTTATTTAAGGGAATATTTCACACACAATGGCCGGAAAACACCCAATAATTCTAGCATTTATCTGCTTAATTTTATTTAGCACCTGTAAAAAGGGCCAGATGACCCTTCCATCTCCTTACGAACAAGAAAAGCCAGGGCAACGGGTGAATGGCGTTTAGTGAGCGGAACCGCTTCCTATACAAGCCCCGGTTATAATGAAAGCTATTCGTTTGATGGATCAAATGTAAAGGTAAATGTAACTTCTTATTATCCTGTGGTTTACACAGGAAAATACCTGTTAACCCTTACTATTTCAAAAGATGATAAATTCAATTTTAAGGAAGTATTTGCAGGTGTAGCACTCGAGGCTGGAGGGGTTTGGGATTTTAATAAAGGTGGAGGAGAAGATAAAAAGAAAGAAGATTTTATGTTTTCCATTGAAAACGTAACCAAGGGCAGTGCCAACGACGTTAATCTGTTTAACAGGTATAGTACAAACTTCGTTTACAAAATTAAAGAGTTGAGGAATAAAAGGCTCGTTATAAATTCAGCGGGAAAAGTATTTTCCGATGCTAAAGGCAACTACGCTACCTTATCTACCGAATACATTTTTCAACAATAAAGTTATCGTATAGTTGTTGTTTCTGATTGTTGTATTGATAAAATAACGATAACAGATCCGTTAACTTAGTCCATGAAACGTATATACATACTAAGCGCTCTGCTGATTTTATATCTGTCGTTCTCTTCCTGTAAAAAAGGGGAGGATGATCCTGCTTTTACGCTACTTTCACGTAAGAAAAGGGTGGAAGGGAATTGGAAAATGAGTGAGGGTAGTGTGACTCTTGGTTTCAAAGATGCTTCAGGAATTTATCCCATACAAATTTTTAAGCTTAAAGAAACCGGCTATACCCGGGATAATGTTGGAAATGGCGCCCACTTTGAAGGAAAGCATAGCCTTATTCTTAATTTGACAAAAAAGGGAAGTTTTATTATGAAACAAGTAATAGATTCGTTGAGCGTTGAATTTTCAGGAACATGGATATTTGAGGGAAAAACCGGTGACAGTAAAAATAAAGAGAAGATAAATTTTCAGTTGAATAAGGTGAATAGTATTTTAGGGATCTACCGCTTGTTTAATAAATCACAGACCAATTTCAGGTACAGAATAAAAGAATTAAGAAGTAAAAGAATGGTTCTTACATGTAAAGAAGAAATGCTTGACCTAAATAGTAGTTATGGTATTTATGCAACCTCAGAATATACGTTTGTTCAATAGGAAATGCTCAAGCCCTGAAAAGGCCATATTTAAAAATACAATAAATGGCCCTGAATCCGTCTTTCCAGCCTATTTTTTTTCCTTCTTCGTAGGTGCGTCCGTAGTAGGAAATTCCAACTTCATAAATCCGAATATCTTTAATACGCGCAATTTTCGCAGTTACTTCTGGCTCAAAGCCAAAACGTTTTTCCTGCAGCTGAATGTTTTTAATTATATCGGCTCTGAATAACTTGTAACATGTTTCCATATCTGTTAAGTTAAGATTGGTGAACATATTGCTTAGGGTGGTAAGAACTTTATTGCCGATAGAATGCCAGAAAAACAAAATTCTGTGTGGTTGCGCGCCAACAAAACGACTGCCGTATACAACATCTCCCATGCCATTGAGTATAGGTTTTAGCATGAGGTTATATTCTTCAGGGTCGTATTCAAGATCGGCATCCTGTATAATAATATAATCGCCGGTTGCCTCTTTTATGCCGGTGTGCAGAGCCGCGCCCTTTCCTTTGTTTACTTCATGCTTTCTGTATTCTATGTTCAGAGAGGGATTGCCGGCCTGGTAGTTTAAAATGGCTTGTTCGGTATCGTCCTTCGAACAATCGTTCACGATAATAATCTCTTTCTCAACATTTCCTGTTAAAACAACTTCTTTAATTTTATTTAAGATAAGATGAATGGTTCTTCCTTCGTTGTAGGCAGGTATTACTATTGATAGTTTCATGTGAACTGACGCGATTTTACGCGTAAATATAAATTAATTATTTTGCTTTATCCCTACAAAAAAATTAGTTTTACATGTAATGAACAAAGTCCTAATTCTTACGTATTATTGGCCTCCCAGTGGTGGTGCAGGTGTGCAACGCTGGTTGAAGTTTGCGAAATACATGCGGTACTATAACTGGGAGCCTGTCGTATATACGGTTGAAAATGGCGAAATGCCTGTTATAGATGAAAGTTTGCAAAAAGATGTTCCCGAAGGAATTACTGTATTGAAGCAGCCAATCTGGGAACCTTATACCATTTACAAAAGATTTATCGGTAGAAAAAAAGAAGATAAGATCAACGCGTCGTTTTTGAACGAGAATAAAAAAACAGGCTTTACTGAAAAGATAAGTGTTTGGATCAGGGGTAATTTTTTTATTCCCGACGCCAGGAAATTCTGGATCAGGCCCAGTATAAGCTTTCTAAGCGATTATATTCAAAAAAACAACATTAAGTATGTGATAAGCAGTGGGCCGCCGCACAGCATGCATCTTATAGCACTGGGCCTTAAAAAAAGGCGCCTGGATCTAAAGTGGGTGGCCGACTTCAGAGACCCCTGGACAAACATTGATTTTTATGAAAAACTAATGCTTACCAAATGGGCGGACAATACGCATCACAGGAAGGAATTGAGTGTTCTCAAAAATGCTGACGTCGTTTTGAGTATTGGAAAAGCGATGAGCGATGAGTTTGGTAAAATGTATGCGGATGCCGGGGGAACACACCCTGATAAATTCAGGGTGATTACAAATGGTTTTGATGAAGAGGATGTTGCAGGTGATGGCCAGATCAGAGACAAGAAATTCAGCATTGCACATATTGGTACGCTGGTTAAGGACCGCAACCCGTCGCTACTTTGGAAGGTACTCGCTGCACTGGTAAAAGAAAATCCTGCATTCAGAAAAGAGCTTGAA
>JAYSYG010000117.1:0-6845 GCA_043716685.1 Sphingobacteriaceae bacterium
TTCCAACTGGACCTCTCCCGGTGGTGTTACAACAGGGTCGAGTTGCGCAATTTATCTCGATCCTGAAATAAATATCACAGGAAATGCAGTGAACATCGTAAACGGAGACCCTACTCCTTCTCTTACCGATTATACTGATTTTGGATTTGTTGGATTAGGTTCTATTTTAAGCAGAACTTTTGTCATACAAAATACAGGCACAGGGTCGCTTACCATTTCTTCTTATACTATTACAGGAGCAAACGCTACCAATTTTACGATCACTACAAACCCTGCGGCATCTATTGTGGCCAGTGGAAGTACCGCTATTGTTATTTCTTTCTCAGTAGCAACATTGGGCGCAAAAACAGCTTCCTTAACTATCAACAACAACGATTGCGACGAAGGCATTTATGGATTTTCTATTACTGCAACCGGGGCCGCTGCAGCGGCGGCTTTGGGTTTTGATGGTGTTGATGATTATGTAACGATGACAGATCCGAATGTAGGGACTTCGGATTTCACAATTGAAACATGGTTTAATCAAACGTCATCATCTTCCGGAGGTTATCTGATTACTACACGAAGCATAGAAGGTGGTCCGACTGGAAACTGGTGGGCTTTGGGATGCGGTACAGGAACGAATGCTGGCTCAATTGGTCTCGAATTAGCTGTTGCAAGTATTGGATATAGTGTAATTACAACCCCTCCGGTTTCTTTTGCTATAAATACCTGGAATCATTTGGCATTTGTGCGATCAGGCGCGGTTCTCAGCATTTATATTAATGGTGTTTTAAAAACTTCTGTCACGGAAGCCGGCACACGTAATTTAACAACAGGAAACAATGTTTTGCGGCTTGGCGGCTGGCCGGACTGGAACGGGGCCTGGTATTTAGGAAAACTGGACGAGACCCGTGTATGGACAGTAGCCCGAACCCAATGCGAGATCCAATCGTTTATGAATTGTGAGATTCCTGCCAGTGCAACCAACCTGGTAGGCAACTATCATTTTAATCAGGGCGCGGATGGTTTGGCGAACCCAACTATTAACCGTCTTACGGATGCCTCCGCCAGCAACCGTACCGGAACATTAAGTGCCATTTCATTAACAGGCACTACTTCTAACTGGATTGCGCCAGGAGGTGTTACCTCCGGAAATACGGCTTCTGTAGTTGCTTTAATCGAGATCGATGTTTTAGGTAACAGTGTTTCTATTCCAGACGGAAGCTCTTCTGCTTCTACTGTGAATTTTACAGATTTTAATGGGGTTTTAACGCGCACTTTTGTTGTGCAAAACACTGTTGCTGGTGGAACTTTACTTGTTGGCACACCAACCATTACCGGTGCAAATGCCAACCAGTTTTCAATCTCAACACTTCCCTCCGTTTCCATTAACGGGATTGGAAGTACTAGTTTTGTAGTTTCTTTTATTCCAACTTCATCGGGAGTAAAAAATGCAACCATCAATATCTCATCGAATGATTGTAACGAATCGCCTTATGACTTTGCGATTACGGCTACAGCAGTTGCCGGCTCAGCACTTATTTTTGATGGAGTAGATGATATTGTTACAGTACCATCAGGTATTAATTTAGCGAATCAACCTATCACCGTTGAGTTTTGGGCTAAACGAAACGGTTCGGGTACCGGACACTTAGTATTAGTGCAGGGAACAGCAATTAATAATAACCTACTTCATATTGGCTTTAGAAATACAAATCAATTTACCTTTGCTTTTTTTAATAACGATTTAGATTATGCTGGCCCTGCAACTACCGATGGCAATTATCATCACTGGGCCTGTGTTTACAGTCCAAGTGCAATTGGAAATAATAGATTTATTTACTTAGATGGCGTTTTAGTTGCGGCAAATACGGCTACAAGTAATTTTTTAGGAAGTGGTACTGCTAGTATTGGTGCAGGAAACGGCGGAAACCCCTTTTTGGGTAACATAGATGAACTCCGCATCTGGAACGTAGCCCGCTCACAATGTCAAATTCAATCCTTTAAAGATTGTGAAATACCTACAACAGCCGCAGGTTTATTGGCTAATTATCATTTTAATCAAGGTATTGCTTCGGGCAGTAATTCTACAGTTACAACTCTTACAGATGCTACTGGAAGTTATAATGGAACTTTAACTGGTCCGTTTGCATTAACCGGAGCCACTTCCAATTGGGTAACCCCTGGTGGAGTAACTAATGGTTCTATAACTTCCAACCCTCCTCTTGCTTCTTTATCGGTAAGCGTAAGTGGTACAAACATTTCTCAAGGGGCAACTACACCAACATTAAACGTAAATGATTTTGGAACAAGCACTACTCGCAATTTTACCGTTCAAAATACAGGTACAGGTAATTTATATATTAACACAGGTTATTTTACTGGTGCTGCGGCTTCACAGTTTAGTGTAACGGTTACTCCTTCGGGTACGCTTACCACCAGTGCTACCAGTTCGTTTACAATTGTGTTTACCCCAACAGCTTTAGGTACACAAACAGCAGTGCTTAATATTATTACCAACGATTGTACAAATCCTACTTTTAGTTTTGTGATATCAGCTAGCTCACCTACTGCAAGCGCTTTGGATTTTGATGGCGTGAATGATTATATTAACTTAGGCAGTACCAATAACTTAAAACCCACCACAGCTTTAACTGCCGAATTCTGGGCTAATATGTCCGCTTGGACAGGAACGTTTGCTCTTATAAGCAATGCCAGTGCAGGAGGTTACACAATTCGCAGGGCAACGGCCAGCAATAACATTACCGGAAATGTATACCGAAATGGTTCTTTTGGCCAGGTGCTTTACCCTCTTTCCAGTCTCAATAGCGGCTGGCATCATTTTGCATTAACCTATGACGGAAGGTATTCAACCATGTATGTGGATGGTCAGTTAGCAGGTGTAAATGATGCGGGTGCCATTTATCCTATTACTTACACAACTAACAATACAGTTATTGGGGCTGAAGCCGGCTCTGGAGCCCTACCTCAATCCGGATTTTATTTGCCAGGAAATATTGATGAAGTAAGAATTTGGAACATTGCGCGGACCCAATGCCAGATTCAGCAATTTATGAATGCCGAGATTCCAATTACTGCAACTGGTTTGATAGCGAATTATCATTTTAATCAGGGTATTCCTTCTGGTCCTAATTCAGCTGTTACAACGCTTATAGATGCCGCAGGAGCCAATACCGGAACATTAACTAATATAGCTCTCACCGGAACTGTCTCCAACTGGGTAAGTCCAGGCAGTGTAACCAATGGTTATACAACCTCAGTAGCACCTACTTCTAATTTTAGTTTAACCGGAAATGGAAACAATGTACCTGTGGGAAGTTCTACCAGTACTTTAAACAATACCAATTTCGGAACAAATGCCACACGCACGTTTTCTATCTACAATGCAGGAACAGGAACGCTGAATATTAATACGATCACTTTTACAGGACCCAACGCTGCGCAGTTTAGTGTTAGCACCTTGCCGGCCAGCTCTTTAACAACCGGAGGTTCTAGCTTTGTTATTACACTCACTCCTACTAATACAGGTATAAGCACAGCAACGGTAAACATTCCAAGCAACGATTGTACAAATCCTACCTTTAGTTTTGTAATTACGGCGAGTACTACGCCTGCCTCGGCTCTTGATTTTGATAACAGCAACGATTATGTAAACCTGGGCAATGGTTTAACAACTCTCTTTGATCCATTAAATACTATTACTCTGGAAGCCTGGGTTAAACCCACTTCAACAGTTGGTTTAGGTTCTATTATTGGTAACTGGCAATCACCTTCTTCAGTTATGCAATTTTTGTTACAGCGTAATGGCGACAAATATTCGCTTCATATTGATGCAGGAGCAGGTTATTTAACACTAACCTCGGCTCCTAATACTGCATCACTTAATATCTGGCAGCATGTGGCTGGAGTTTGGGACGGTGCTCAAATGAGGCTATACATTAATGGTTTGCTGCAAGGTGCTCTTGCAAATACCGGTTCAAGTTTCCCAACCCGAACCAACAACGTTATGATTGGTGGTAATAACGTAAACGAACAGTTAACAGGCTCCATTGACGAGTTAAGAGTTTGGACAGTAGCGCGCAATCAATGTGAAATTCAAACCTATATGAATTGTGAAATTCCAACCACAACCTCCGGACTTATTGCCAATTACCATTTTAATCAGGGAATCCCTTCGGGTTCTAATACAGCCGTTACTAACTTAACAGATGCAACAGGCGCTTATACAGGAATACTTACGAACTTTGCACTTACCGGCGCAGTTTCAAATTGGGTAGCACCAGGTAGTGTCGCCAACGGCTTTACAACGACACTTGCCCCTACGCCTTCTATTACTGTTGCTGGCAATGGAAATAATATTCCGCAGGGAAGTTCAACTCCAACTACAACCAATTTTACAGATTTTGGTTCTGCTACCACGCGAACATTTGTCATCAACAATACATCAGGAACATTAAATATCGGGACACCTTATTTTACAGGACCAAATGCTTCTGAATTTTCGGTGAGTGTTTTGCCATCCACTTCACTCGGAATTGGATCAACTTCCTTTATGGTTGCCTTTACACCAACAACCGGAGGGTTGAGAACCGCCACTTTAAATATTAGCAGCAATGATTGTACCAGGCCTAATTTTAATTATGCGATTCAAGGAACGGCACCCATTGCTTCAGCGCTCGATTTTGATGGGTCTGATGATTACGTTGACCTGGGTTCTGGTACTTCTTTTAAACCGACTTCTGCATTAACCGCTGAAGCCTGGGTGTATAGTTCGACATGGCCAAGTACAGATCAAACAATCCTGGGGAATACTGAAAATGCTGGTTATGGCATCTTTACAAGATCTACCGGACTTTTGGAAGGACTGGTAAGGCGAAATTCTGTCTGGGGCCAGGTAAATACGCCACTTTCTGGGATGAGTCCAGGTTGGCATCACATCGCTTTAACTTATGACGGAAGATTTACACGGCTTTATGTTGACGGAGTTTTAAAAGCTACAGATGATGCAGGTACAACTTATTTCATTAATTATATTTCTAACAATACATTAATAGGCGGTGAAGCTTCGGCAGGAAGTGCACCGGTTTCCGGCTGGTATTTTGCCGGTAAAACCGATGAAGTAAGATTCTGGAATGTTGCGAGAACACAATGTCAAATTCAAACCTTTATGAATTGTGAGATTCCGACAACGGCAACCGGCCTTGTTGCGAATTACCATTTTAACCAGGGTTCACCGGGCCTTAACAATTCTACTGTAACTGCTTTAACAGACGCTTCCGGAAGCTCTAATACCGGAACATTAAACGTATTCAGCCTTAGCGGTACTTCTTCCAATTGGTTTAGCCTGGGAGGTGTAATATCCGGATCGACAACACCGGCAGTAGTAGCATCAAGCCTCGTTATCACAGGAAATGGTTCAACAATTATTCCTGGAAGCACAAGTACAAGCACTAATAACTTTACAAATTTTGGAATTGCTTCCACACGTACTTTTGTTGTTCAAAATCCAGGCACAGGAAGTCTATATATAAACGGAGGATTACTGAGTGGTGTAAATGCAAGTAATTTTTCAATTACAACACTTCCTTCACCTGTTTTAGGTGCTTCTGCTACCAGTAGTTTTGTTATCACCTATAGTCCTACGGCCATAGGTACAAGCAGTGCCATCATGACGGTGTTCAGTTCAGATTGTTCAGCCCCGGAATATAGTTTCGTAATTACTGCCACCGCTGTAACTGGCGCTGCCTTAACTTTTGATGGTGTAAATGACAAGGTGCAAATACCAAGTGTTGGCTCCATGAGCTTTGGCACTACCGGAGATTTTTCGGTAGAGGCAAAAATTAAATGTACTGCAAACCAGACAAATTATACAGGCATTGTTGTTAAAGGAGATGCTGGTGGCGGTGCATGGCAAGGGTATCAATTGGTTTTAGTAAATAATAAAATTGCCTCTGAATTTAGCAGCTCACTTGGTTTTTTGGGTGTAGGTAATGGCTTAATAGGTACTACTGTTTTAAACGACGGTAACTGGCATCAAACCGTATTGGTTGTATCAAGGGTAAACAATGCCATACAATTATTTGTGGACGGTATTTTAGAGGCCAGCGCTTCAAACTCATTAGTTAGCGGAAATATTAACTCACCAACCTCTTCGTTTATAGGTGCTGATAGAAATCAAGCCGCATTATACAATGGCAGCATGGATGAAGTACGGATCTGGAACAGAGCTTTGTGTCAATCTGAAATTCAAAACAATTTAAACTGTGAAATGAGCGCAACAGGAAATGGGCTGATAGCAAATTATCATTTTAATCAGGCTATTGCTTCTGGTGTTAATACTGTAACTGCACTGAGTGACGCTTCCGGAAATAGTTTTGACGGCACGCTCTCTTTATTTTCTCTTACGGGAAGCAGTTCTAACTGGGTTGCACCGGGCGCTGTTATATCCGGATCTTCCTGCTCTGCTTTTGCTTTGCCGGAAATTAATGTAGTTGGTAATTTTATTACTATTCCTGACGGAAGTTCCACACCAACAGTGTCAAACGGTACAGATTTTGGAAACATCAGCATCACAGGTAGTATTGTGAGTACGTTTACTATACAAAACACGGGCACAAGTAATTTATCGGTAAGCAGTATAACGCTTAGCGGACCAAACGCCACTTCGTTCACAATAAGCCCGCTAACACCTGTTTCCCCTATTACACAAGGGTCTTTCGCAGTTTTCTCTGTGACATTTATCCCAACTACAAGTGGCGTAAAAACGGCTACATTAAACATAACAAACAACGATTGCGATGAAGGTAGTTACGATTTTGTAGTCTCCGGGACTTCTACCGCTG
>JAYSYG010000118.1:0-2198 GCA_043716685.1 Sphingobacteriaceae bacterium
TTTTAAATTTATTTTAGAACATCACCGTCCTGAGAACGTGTTCCAGTTTGAGATCACCGCCGATATTCTTCACCCGGATATTATTAAATTCATACACGACTTTGTTCCCAAAGATCTTTTTCGTTTTGAGATCGGGATCCAGACCGTGAATCAAAAGGCAAACTTAGAAGTAAGCCGCAAACAAAATTTTGATAAAACAAAAGGCATTATTAAACAGTTGGATTATAAAGTTGAAATGCACCTTGATCTTATTGTTGGCCTGCCGCTTGATTACTGGGAAGATATTAAATACAGTATTGAAGAAGTATTTAAACTCTATGCTCCGGAAATGCAGCTGGGATTTTTAAAGTTCCTCAAGGGAACCACTATGCGTAATAAGGAACAACACCAGTTTGTCTACGACCCGGATCCCCCTTACCAGATCATCGAAAGCAAATATTTATCCAAAGAACAACTCGCGGATATTGTGAAACTGGAAAATGCTCTTGAGATTTACTGGAACAGCAAAAAGGCAACCCATACTTTAAAATACGTTGCCGCACATTACAGCATTTTTGATTTTTTATTAGGGCTAGGCAAACATTTTGGTACCGTAAGAGACTATCACAAATATTCATTGAATGATGTGTTTGAAATAGCCACGCAGTTTATTAACAAAGAATATCCGAATGATGTTGTACTAAAACAACTTATAGCGATCGACTATTACCTTCATTTTAAAGTTAAACCCCAATCGCTTTTCCTTGAGGAAATTTCGAGGCCGGAGAAAAACGGAGTAATTGAAAAGCTAGGATTGAACCATCATAAATTCCGGTTTACAATACTTTCAATCGATTTTGATTTCGCTTACTTTATAGAAAACAACCGCGTACAAACAGGTAAGTATTATTTTATAGCTCAATATAACGGGACAAAAAAGGCGGAAATTGTTTTCCCAGTTTCTTTAGCTTTGGCGGTCTGATCTTTCAAAAAACTTATTGTGCGGGCGAAAAAACAACTATCCTAAAATTGGTTGCCACTGGCTGAGCAGGCGGCCCATCATGAATCTTTGAACGAAGCAGGTGAACTAATCCTTTCTCTATACTCATTTGTGTAAAAAGATTGCCAACCGCATAGGGCAAACTCCACCACTCACTGCCCACCAGCATATAAACCCTTACTTCACCTTTACTGATTACATCGCTACTAATTTCAGATACATAAATTATTGAATTCCATCGGCTGCCGTCAAACGACCAGGAGGAAACAGGTTGCGTAAAAGGGCCAATATATGTTTGTTTAAGATTTCCATTCTTGCCCGGTGTCCCAGGCTCGCCCTTCGGTCCGGCTACACTTTTAGTACAGGCATTAAATAAAAATAACAGCAGTAGTGGCAGTAGACAAACTAATTTACGGAATTGCTTTTTCATGGAATGATCTGATGTTTATTTAGTATCCGAATTTTGAATCAAATTTGTTTTTTTGATATGCTCACCGTTTCCATCTGACTGAACAAGTTTTCCTGGCCTCGCACTTTCGCTGAGAGTCGTCATGCGGTAATTGGCCGTGGCCGGTGCTGTCGCAAAGCCCCCTTCTATATTGATATAATAAAGTGAAAGCGCACCTTCCTGAAAACTATATTGCATAAATAGATCGCCAGAATCATAAGGCAATTCAGACCAGGAAGTCCCGGTTTGAATGTAAACCTTCACGGCTCCTTTTTCTACCACATCTTTGGTTAATAAGGCTGAATTAACGGAAGCTTTTAAAGATTGTGAAACCGAGTCTGCTTTCCATTGTGAAGAGTTAATGACAAAGACACTTGTTGAGCTGATGTTCGAATTGCCACCTCCACCAGGTGAACCCGGGTCGCCTTGTGGACCTTTAATTTCCTCTTTCTTACAGGAAATACAAAGCAGAGCAATGCTCCACGTTAGTAAAACTATCCTTTTAGCCGATCTTCTTAATTTGTTCATGAGAATAAAGTGTTTGTTAATACGTTACTAAGTAAAACATTTATCTGCATAAAAGAAAAGTTTTAACAGCCTCTTTATTAAGTCACCGGAAACTATTATTTTCACTGTTATAAAAGTAAATCCATGAATAAAGATTTCGCATAGCATATATCGCCAAATCGGCAGATTTCGTAAAGAAGTAAAAAAGAATATATGTTGTTGGTAATAGAAGCAACCAGGACGCCGTTAAATGGAAGAGCGAAG
>JAYSYG010000119.1:0-6823 GCA_043716685.1 Sphingobacteriaceae bacterium
CTGGATTGGAGTTGATCAGGGTTACTTCAATTCCTTCTTCACGAAGACTTTTGGCTGATTGTGAGCCGGAATAGTCAAATTCGCAGGCCTGGCCTATAACAATTGGACCTGAACCTATGATTAAAACGGATTTTATGGAGGTGTCTTTTGGCATTTTGTTTTGTGAGATTAAAAATCTTGCAAAGATAATAAGAAGATGGATTTTAGAAAGGAAAGATATTGACTAAATATTAAATAAAGTCAATAAAAAAACCCGGAACTTTTTTGTTCCGGGTTTAAGTAAAAAAGATCTATTTATTGCTGTGATTCCTGCGCAGGCTCTTTTTTGCCTTTTGCTTCTGCCACAACAATGTTACGTTCGTAATGTTCTGTACCATTTAATGCATTAATTGCCGCATTTGCCTCATTGTCATTTGCCATTTCAACAAAACCGTAGCCCTTACTTCGCCTGGTTTCCTTGTCTTTGATGATCCTAACGCTGGTTACCTCTCCGTATTGTGCGAAAAGTTCACTAAGAGATTGTTCTCTTACCTTAAAACTAATGTTGCTGATAAAAATGTTCATAGTTGTCTGTTTTTGTGTGTATAGTAAAGGTAGAGATAAAAAACAAAAAACCAAACGTTTTAATAAATTTTGTTAAATATTAATTAATATTTAACAAAATTGACTTTTTGCAACGTTAAAACAAGATTGCCTCCATGCTAATTTCAACATTGGCATCTTTTGGAAGCCTGGCAGCCTGAATGGTCGCCCTGGCAGGGAATTCTCCCTTAAAATAGGAGGCGTAAACCTCGTTCACATGCACAAAATTATTCATGTCGTTTAAGAAAATGGTGCTTTTTACCACATTGTCGTAAGTACAGCCCCCTGCTTTCAAAATAGCGCCAATATAGTCCATAACCATCTTGGTTTCTTCCTTTATTGTGGTTTTAACCAATTGCTTACTTTGCAAATCCATGGCAATGGTACCGCTAATGAACATAATATTGCCTACAATTATTGCCTGGTTATAAGGTCCGATAGGGGCTGGGGCCTCAGCTGTATTAATGATCTTTTTCATTGTTGTGTTTAGTTAGTGAAACAAATATAACAAATTGTATTAATCGAATGCTTTGGATCTTATGAATTTATAAGCATATACTAATCCTGGTTACGCATTTTTACCATCGTGAGTATTGTTGCAATGGCAACGGTTTCGCCGGTTTCGTCGTACACATCTACCAGCCATTTTACAATGCCTTTTGCAATGTCTTCTGCGTTCTTTTTTTCCTGCACTATTTTTTCCTTGCAGGTAAAACGAACACCAATGGTGCTTCCCATGTACACAGGTTTGGTGAAACGGCACTCGTCGATGCCATAATTTAATAAAACCGGACCTTTTTTAGCGTTTACGAAGAGGCCTGCAGCTTTGCTTAAAATATAATATCCATGTGCGACACGTCCTGTAAAGATAGTGCCATCAAGACTTGTTACATCGGTATGGGCATAAAAATGGTCGCCGCTTACATTTGCAAAATTTATCACATCGGCCTCTGTGACTGTATGTTTGGCTGTAATCAGCGTTTCCCCAATTTCGAGGTCTTCAAAATGCTGGCGGAATGGGTGTATGTCTTTTTCAATTTGTTTAGCGCCTTGTTGGTATTGATTCAGAATGTGAGTAATGGTTGTAGGGGAACCTTGGATGGCAGTGCGCTGCAGGTAATGAAACACCCCGCGTTTTCCTCCCATTTCTTCTCCACCACCGGCGCGGCCCGGCCCACCATGCACCAACAAAGGCATAGGAGAACCATGGCCAGTACTTTCTTTGGCGCATTCATTATTTAATACAAGAATACGCCCATGCATACAGGCTGCGCCAATTGTGTACATGCGTGCTATACGATCATCTGCAGTAATTATGCTACTCACAAGACTTCCTTTACCCATTTTACTGAGTTCAATAGCTTCATCAATGGTTTTGTAGGGCATAAGAGTACTTACCGGACCAAAGGCTTCCACACTATGACAGTCGGTGTTAGTAAAGGGCTTTTCGTTCAGGAAAATAATCGGAGGCATAAAAGCGCCTTTTTGTTTATCTGCGCCCTTTACTTCAAATTTTTCAAAATCTCCGATAATTATTTTTTGTGTTTTGGAAAGCAATTCTACTTTTTCCTTTACTTCCTGCAATTGTGCCAAGCCTGCTAAAGAACCCATGCGCACACCTTCCACATTCGGGTCGCCGATAATACTTTGAGCTAAGCGCTTGCCTAAAGCAATATGCACATCTTCCACCATTTTTTCAGGAACAATGATCCGTCGCACAGCAGTACATTTTTGGCCCGCTTTGGTTGTAATTTCCCTTGCCACCTCTTTAATAAAAATATCAAACTCAGGCATAGCAATAGTTACATCGGGACCAAGTACGCAGCAATTCAAAGAATCAGCTTCCATATTAAAGTGAACGGACTCTTGTAAAAGGCGTGGATGCGCTTTAAGCATTTTGCCGGTAGATGCTGATCCTGTGAAGGTTACAACATCCTGGCTCATCACATGATCGAGGATGCCATTGGCACTTCCGCAGATTAATTGCAGCGCCCCTTCAGGAAGTATTTTACTTGCGATGATCTCTTTTACAACAACCTCGGTTAAAAAGGAAGTAACGGTTGCGGGCTTTACGATTGCGGGAACGCCAGCCAACCAGTTCACGGCCACTTTTTCGAGCATGCCCCACACGGGGAAGTTAAACGCATTGATATGGATCGCCACACCTTCTTTAGGTACACAGATGTGATGTCCGATAAATGTATTATTCTTTGAAAGCCTTGCTACGTCGCCATCATAACAATAGCTTTCGTTAGGAAACTGGCGGCGGAGAGAAGCGTATGTAAACAAATTTCCAATTCCACCTTCAATATCCACCCAGCTATCAATACGGGTAGCACCGGTTGCCCAGCTTACTTTATAAAAATCTTCTTTTTTACTTAATAAATGTATAGCCAGGGCTTTCAGCATCAATCCGCGCTCCTGGAAGGTCATCTTCCTCAGTTTTGGTCCGCCTACGGTACGTGCATAGTCACACATTCTTCCAAAATCAAGTCCTTTACTGCTTGTTGTGGCAATGGTTTCTCCCGTAATGGCATTAAAAAGATCCTGTCCTTTATCGGCACCTGCAACCCACTGGCCACAAGCGTAATTATGTAATTGGTTCATAAAATGTTCTCCTGTTTAAAACAGGTTAAAAGTAAGAAAGGAATCACTAATAAACCATATTTAATTATAAGCGGTTATTTTAAATTTTAAGTAATTTTAAGAATTGGATCTTAAAAGCAGCACGCTATTTGAAAATAGCATATTAACAACTTTAAAACACACATTTATGAAACGCAAACTTCTACAATTATTGGTTATACTAACATTTGTTTCTTTCGTGAAGGCCCAGGACCTTGGTAAGGTGATCATTCGTAACGCCCAGCCCAATTATCCCAAATTTATTATATCACTCAATGGCATTCGTATCAGTAATGAGTATTCTTCATTAGTGAGCTTTGATTATCTGGATGAGAAGAATTACAGGGTAAGAATGTTGCAGGCAGGCTCCAGTAATGTATTAACCTTTATGGTGAACAGCGCCCCGAATTACATTTCCAAATATATTCTGAACAAAGACACGTATGGAAACTTTTCACTTATCCTTGAGAGTAAGGCGTTGATGAATGGTGAACTCGAAGTTATAACGCAAACGCTTTTACCAAATCCTGAAGTAACCTTAAGTGTTATTCCGCCTGCAACGGTAGTAACGGCAATGGCAGACACAGATTACAACGATATGCTTAAATCAGTTAAGAAAGAAAGTCTCGAAAGTACCAAGCTTGAAATGGCTAAAACTTTTTTTGGGAACCAGCATCTTTCTTCGGCCCAGGTACTCGGCATAGTAAAGGTTTTTTCATTGGAAAACTCTAAAGTGAACTTTGCTAAGTTTGCTTATTCGCGTACTATTGACAAGCCGAATTATTACAAAGTGTACGATGCTTTCAGCCTCAGTGGATCAAAGAAAGATATGTCGGAGTATATTAAGAATAATCCCTAGCCTGGTGGAGTCGCATTAAATTATTAGTCCACCTCAACAACAAAGGGCGCAACAATAAATTTACTTATCAGTTTTTCGATCTTCTCTGTCATTTCGTTTGTGAAGACAAGGTGCTGGCATTTTGGAAGACTTAATGCCAGACGGTCTATTTGACCCTGCCAGGAGTTTTTGATCATCAATTCAGCATCGTCGATCACGAATAATTTTATTTTATTCAGATTAAGGCCGTTTGCGAAATAAAGATCCAGGATCCTTTTTGCGGTTCCAATTAAAATATCGGTTCCTTCATATATTTCGGCATTCTGTTCATTAATGTTACCATTTTCAAAAGCTGTTGTAATTCGCAGATCAGTGTCCTTGGCAAAATGTCCGAACTGTTCTTTCATTGCCATTCCATTTTCAGTGTTTCCAACAAGGATCAATACCTTGGGCATATCTTCAACAGCACGCTGCGTTTTTTGAATAGAGGCAATGGTAATAAGAGTGCTTTTGCCAGAACCTGCCGGGCCAATTCCTATTATATCTGAGCCTGCATTTATTTTGGAAAGGCATTGGGCCTGAAGTGGGGTAGGGGTTTCAAGTTTAAATTCTTCTAAAGCAGAGGCCAGTTTTTTATATAGTTTTTCTTTGAACATTTCTTTTGGTTGCATAATAAGCCCGGCAAAGGTATTAACTATTTGCCACAAATTTGTAACCCACCCCACGAATGGAATGAAAGTGCCGGGGTTCTTTGGGATTTAGTTCAAAATATTTCCTGAAATTAAGAATATAGTTGTCGATGGTACGGGAGGAGGCATTTTCGTTGGCATCCCACAGTTTTTCAATAATCTCGTCGCGGGAGATGACTTTATTGTTGTGGGCTGTAAGAAGTTCAAGGAGGCCGATTTCGCGTTTGGATAAGGTTTGTGTGTTGCCTTTTACATCCATAATTTCAAAGGTTTGAAAATTAATACTGCAATTTCCGAAGCCAAACACCGGATCACTTTCTTTTTGGGTCCGTTTCAATAAATTACTAATGCGTAACAATACTTCTTCCAGGTCAAAAGGCTTGGTAATGTAGTCGTCAGCGCCTAACTTTAAGCCACCTATCTTATCCGAGGTCTGGTTTTTGGCAGTAAGAAAAATAACGGGTAGAGCAGGGGCGGAAGTTTTGAATTCTTTGCAGAGGTCAAATCCATTAATGTCCGGAAGCATTACATCCAGTAAAACAAGATCCAGGGAAGCGTGGTTCTTTGCAAAAAACAATAAAGCTTCCTTCCCATTGCGGGCAATACTTACCGTATAATTTTCCAACTTTAGGTTGAGGGCAAGAGTGTTGGCGAGATTTTCTTCGTCTTCAACAATGAGTATGTGATGAGTTGCCTGCATTAGTTCTTAAAAATAATCCGGTAAGCTGTGCCATTATTTCGCTGCATATCAATGCTGGCTTCCATCTGTTGCGCTAACATCTGAATCAGCTGCATGCCCAGGTGACCGTCTGTTTCGGGGTTAAAATTGTCTGCCAGTCCAATGCCGTTATCTTCTATAACCAAATTAAAAATTTTTCCCTGGTGGTTAAGACTGATCTTTACTTCTCCCTTGTTTTCAGGGAAGGCGTATTTAAAAGAGTTGCTTATAATTTCATTCACTATCAGCCCGATCGGGATCATGTGATCTACTTCAAAATAAAGATCGACTTCAATCTCAAACTTAAACCGGATATCAGAACCAGGTTTTGAAAACGACTGGTGAACACTGGTACACAATTTCTGAATATATTCGCTGATTTCGATCTTGCTCAGGTCTTTTGACGAATAAAGCATTTCATGTACTATAGCCATGGAGTTGATCCTGTTGCGGCTGTCCTTGATCATAGCGAGGTATTTTTCATCCAGAATATTGTCTGATTGTAAATTCAGCAAGCTTGAAACGATCTGCAGATTATTTTTTACCCGGTGATGCACTTCCTTTAAAAGCTGCTCTTTTTCTTTTAATGAAACGGTAGAGTTTTCCAGTTCTTCTCCAAGCATATTAATACCGGCTCCAATAGCATCAAGCACGTCTTCATTGCCGAGTACTTCTGTTTTTTTTGTGAAATCGAGTTGTGCATAAGCCATCACCACTTCCAAAATCTTGTTGACACGTTCTTGATTGTAATCACTTATATTGTTGGCGGAGAAGGGCATATACTTTATATGTACTGCTTTAGCCATTTAACTGCTTCGTTCTCATCGTCAAATAAGCGGGCGGGTATTGCAGGTTTATTAAGTCCCATAAAGAAATTACCGATCAAACGGCTGAGCGGAGATTTTACCATAACAGCAAAACAATTTATTTTTGTCTCACGCCCGTTCGTAGAAAAGTGCTGCCGAGCTTCCCGCTCCATGTATTTAATATTACGGGCATCAATAAGTAAAGGAAATTTTTTATCCTTGTAGAAAGAAGAGACTGCCACCGAGTTTTCCATTGCTTCCTTTAGAGTAATAACGGCCAGCGGTTTTGTCTTTGTTCTGCAAATCCCATCCTTACCCATCCAGGTCCAAAAAGCAGTGGTTTCAGTTGCGTCTTCAGGCGGATCTAATGTATCCATAAATTGTGTGCATTAAATATAGAGGTATTATAGAGTATTAGTACATATCTTTGTAAAATTATTAACCATCAAGCTGTTAAAATAAATATCATTTGAACAAGGCCGTTATCAGGGTTTACACGGATGGCAGTTGCCACACTCAGTTACTTTTAGGCGCCTGGGCCGCTATCCTATTTATTGATGAAGAA
>JAYSYG010000120.1:0-2188 GCA_043716685.1 Sphingobacteriaceae bacterium
GAAGAATCTTTTTCACAATCGAAATAATAAATCCACGTGCCAACTTTTTTATTATTGACGTAATTTCCCTGCTTATCTTTTATTCCTTTTTTATAGTAATAGATTGTGTGGCCCTCTTTAATTAACTCCGGTCTAACCATACTAGCTTCGGAGATCATCCGAGTTTCACCATTCAGGTATTTATCATAAACCAAAAAGCCTTTGGAAGTCTTTTCATACAACCGAAAAAAAGATGCAGTAGATCTATCAATAGACTCTTTCCATTCTTTGTCAAACCAAATAGTATCTTTAAAATCCTGAGAAAAGGACTTTAATGAACCAAGAAAAATAACTATTTGAATTGTTCTTTTCAACTACGCCACAATTTTATTTAATCGATTATAATGACTGATATCCACAAATTTTTTACTCTTCGCAATATCCAAAAACTCCTGTTTAAAGTGACGGATCGCCGCCGCTACTGGCCATGCAGCAGCTTCACCCAAAGGACAGATCGTTTTGCCTTCTATCTTGCTTTGAATGTCCCACAATAATTCCACATCACTTTCGTTCGCAGTTCCGTTTAAAAATTTCTTCAGGATTTTTTCCATCCAACCCGTTCCTTCCCGGCAAGGTGAACATTGTCCACACGATTCGTGGTGATAAAAACGGGCGAATGTAAACAGGTTTTTTACGATGCTAGTATCTTCGTCCATAACGATAAAACCGCCGGAACCTAACATGGTGCCTGTCTGAAATCCACCATCAGCAAGACTTTCATACGTCATTAAACGTGCCTCACCTTTTGCAGTTGTTAAAATAAGATCAGCCGGAAGAATAGGAACAGATGAACCACCCGCCACAACCGCCTTCAGTTTTTTACCATTACGGATTCCGCCGCAATATTCCTCGCTGTATATAAATTCTTCAACGGGTACACCTAATTCGATTTCATAAACCCCCGGCTTATTAATATGTCCGGATGCTGAAATTAATTTAGTACCAGTAGATTTTCCAATCCCGATCTTTGCATACTCTTCGCCACCCATCATTACAATCGGGCAGACAGCAGCAATAGTTTCTACATTGTTTACAACAGTGGGACAGCCCCATAAACCCGCTACAGCCGGGAATGGTGGCTTGATACGCGGGTTACCACGTTTTCCTTCCAAAGACTCGAGCAAGGCTGTTTCCTCTCCGCAAATATAAGCGCCACCGCCAACCTGTATATAACAGTCGTGTGAAAAATCAGTGCCTAAAATATTTTTGCCTAACCAGCCTGCGGCATAAGCTTCTGCCAAAGCAGCTTCCAGGATACGTGCAACATAAAAATATTCTCCCCGGATATAAATATAAGACGTTTTCGCTCCCAATGCATAAGAAGAAGTAATCATTCCTTCAATCAAAGCATGAGGAATTTTCTCCATCAAATAACGGTCCTTAAAAGTTCCAGGCTCCGATTCATCGGCATTGCACACAAGGTAACGCGCTACACCTTCAGGCTTTGCTAAAAAACTCCATTTTAGTCCTGTCGGAAAACCCGCACCACCACGGCCTCTTAAGCCTGATTTTTTTACCTCATCAGTAACCTGGTCAGGAGACATTGTATTTAATGCTTTCTCTACGGAAGCATACCCGCCATTTGCGCGATAAATTTCAAGGGTATGGATCCCTGGTATTTTATCGTTGTGTATTAATAATTTTTTACCCATTATTTATTTTTCTTGTCACTCTTAGCGGAATAGAAAAGTGAATGTACTTTATAACGTGTTTTTATAATCCTTATCCGTGTAGCTTTTTAATTTTCCTTCTGCCCTGTAATTTTCCATGATCTTATCTACCTTTTCGTAAGTAAGATTTTCATGAAAGCTCGCTCCACACTGCATCATTGGCGCCGTTCCACAAGAGCCTAAACACTCTACCGCTTTTAAAGAGAACATTCCATCAGCACTGGTTTCTCCAACTTTAATATTCAATTTTTTCTCAATATACTTGATAATATCCTCTGCGCCATTTAACCAGCAGGAACTTGTCTGGCAAACTTCCAGAATACACTTACCCATCGGTTTTAAATTATACATCGAATAAAAAGATGCAACTTCAAACACTTCGATTGGTTTCACTTTTAATAGATCAGCAACGTAGTCCATCGTCTCAGGACTCAACCATCCGCCAAACTCTGCCTGTGCAATGTGCAATACCGGCAACA
>JAYSYG010000013.1:0-2581 GCA_043716685.1 Sphingobacteriaceae bacterium
CTGCCCAGATCATCCGGTTGGAATCATCCTTTATAAAAAAGACAAATGCGGCTATGCCAAGCAGCGTGACTAAAGGATAGAAAACAAAGTGATGCCAGGAGTACCAGCGGATATGATTATTATAATTTTGTTGTTTCATTGCCGTTAAGGCGGTAAAGATATAATAATCCAACGGATTTATATTGGTCTTGGCCAGCTACCGGGTTTGGCATAACTTAACCTCTTTAACTTATGTGTCACATGGTAGCTATCGAGTCCACTACAGGTTATGCTGCCTGCTTTTTCAAGGTCGATAAACCCGTCATTCATTACACTATCAGCCGGCAAATAAACATGCTGAATTTCACCGATAACAAGCAGAGTACCATTTATATTCAGATCTATTTTTTCCTTCAACACTAAACCTGTTTGTATGTGAGACTCTTTTACATAAGGGGCAAAAAAATCATGTTTGTATTCTTCGCTGAGGTTGCTTTCCTTAAATTCAGAGCATTCGCGCGGGTAACGGGCTGAAGTTTGGTGTGCATTTTCATAAATAGCTGCATTTAAATGGTTCAACGTATAAACCCCCGTTTCTAAAATATTTTCGTAAGTATGTCTTTCAACAGAATCAGGCCGTATAATAACGCCGACAAGAGGAGGATTGGCTCCCAGGTGAACAATGGAATTAAAAATGGCAAGATTACTTAATCCGTTTTTATTTTTTGTACCCACAAGGTTAACGCTTTTATATCCTCCAAGAGAATTAATAAACGAAGCTCTGTAACGGGTTTCAAATGCCATTAAATCATCGTATGAATAGTAAGCGCTCATCTACATAAGTTTTAAATTATTCATTCCACCATCAACGGGTAGCACCTGGCCGGTTATCCAGGACGATTTTTCTGAAAGCAGGAACTCAATAGCATTTGCCAGATCAACAGCCTCTCCTACTTTTTTTAAGGGGTTTCTTTTTTGTGAAGCTTCAAGTTTTTCAGGTGTATTGATGAATTTTTCTCCTAATGGTGTATTAGTTAAAGAAGGTGCAATACAGTTAACGCGAATGCCCGGAGCAAGTTCTGCCGCCAGTGATCGCGTTAAGCCTTCAAGAGCGCCTTTCGCCATGGATACGGAACTATGAAAAGACATGCCGGCACTCACGGCTACAGAGCTAATAAATACTGCCGAAGCATGTTTTGAATTTTTCAGCATAGGAAGGTAGGCCTGCAAAAAGGCAACTGCACCTAAACAATTGATGCGGAAATCGTTTAAAAAATCATTTTCACTGAGCCGGTTAAAGGGTTTTAAATTAATTGTGCCTGGAAAATAAACCAGCCCATCACTATTCCCATCAATTTTCGGAAACGAATTAAAATCGTAAGCCGGCACCTGATAGAAGGTATCGTAAAGAGAATTGTTTTCTTTGGTGCTGATGCCAGTTATGGTGTGGCCCTGCGCCTTCAGAAGTTTTCCGGTCTCAATAGCAGTTGCGCTTGATGCACCGGCGAAAATGTAATTTTTAGACATAATTTATTTGTTTTAATAAGGGATCAGGACACAAAGTATTTAATAAATTGTCCTGCCTGCATTTTAGTGTTTTCAAGTTCCATAAGAATTTGAAACTCCATATAGGAAAGATTTATTTTTGCGCGGTTTTGAGGAGCGCTCATAGATTCACAAAGCGTGGTAAGCGCTGTTTTTAAAAATTGTTTCGTTTGTATTCTATGCAACATTGCTTTCGTATAAACAAAAGAGGAACGGTTTTGTTTATACTTTATGAGGCAAAGGATGAATCCTATGGATAAAGAGCCATAAAATTATTGGGCGATCACACCTGGGAGATTGTTGACACTGGATGCCGAAGTGAATTAAAGATCAGTGAGGGTCTTTAAATTGTCATCCGGAATTCTGTCAATTAAATAGTTATAAGGATCTATCCCTGCCTGGTAAGGTTCTTCTTTGGTGCGGAAAGTAAACACATTATCTTTTTTTGTGATCCTGATGCGCTTTAATACCAATGGTTTTCCCAGGTTCTTTTTGCTTGTGGGCTTCTCAAAAATACCAATATCTATATAGTCTGCTACGGAAATTTCCACTTCTTTGCCAAGGGAATCGGCCCTGAATTTTTGTGATGTCGTTTTAAGAGTGATCTCGTATTCATCGCCTGCTTTTTTATAACTCGCTTCCAGCATTCGGTTTGAGAACAGGGTAATGTTCTCGAACATATCGGTTATCAGGTAGTGTAAACTATCGGGTGTCACCTGCTTAAATGCACGAACGGCAGATAAGGAGGTAGGGTAGGGCGGTTGCCTATAAGCAAAGGTATCGATCAGTGACCGAAGCGCCTTATTGACTTTGTCTTCTCCAATCATTTCTTTTAAATAATACATAACTACACTCGCTTTGTTGTAATGGATATACCCCTGGCTTTCAGTGCGCATTAAAGGACGTTCGGCTTCAAATTCGTTGCTACGCCCGCGCAGATAACCATCCATTTCGTACTTCAGGAATTTTTTCATTTTATCTTTGCCGTATTCTTTTTCCATTACCATTAAGGCGGAGTATTGTGCAAACCCCTCACTCATCATTTCACTTCCCTGCA
>JAYSYG010000121.1:0-6788 GCA_043716685.1 Sphingobacteriaceae bacterium
GAGATGCAAAATGCCTGGTTTTCACAACATCCTGAATTAAGAGCTGCATTCGATAATCATCAACAAGCAGCGGCTGACCTGGATAAGGAATTGTATAAAAACGGCTATCAAATTGCCGGGAAGAGTGCAGCTGCGGGAAATTATACCATACCCGTTGTTTTTCATATCCTGCATTTGGGAGGTGGTGAGAACATTTCTGACGCACAGGCGATTGATGCCGTAAATATTTTAACACGGGACTTTAATGCGGACAATGCAGACACCTCAAACGTGGTTGCGCAGTTTAAACATTATATCGGGAATGCCCACTTTGATTTTATGCTTGCAACAAAAGACCCGAATGGAAATTGCACCAATGGCATTATACGCCATTTTGACGCGAATACCGACTGGAGCGGATCTCTTTCCAATTACGCATATACATGGCCTGCGACCCGTTACCTCAATATTTACGTAGTAAGGACAATGGGCGGAGGCGCAGCGGGTTATACCTTTCTACCAGGTTCAGGGATTGCTCCGGCTATGGACGCGATTGTGATCTTAAACAGTTATGTAGGCAGCATAGGCTCAGGAAGCACTTACACCTCTAGGGCATTAACCCATGAAGTAGGTCACTGGTTCAATCTTCCGCATGTATGGGGCGGAACAAATCAACCAGGAGTTGCATGCGGAGACGATGGGGTGAGTGATACACCGGTTACAAAAGGATACTCTTCCTGCAACCTGAATAATTCTTCTGTATGTACACCAGGTGTAGTTGAAAATGTACAGAATTATATGGAATATGCGTATTGCCAAAGGATGTACACAAACGGACAGGCTATAAGAATGCAAAACGCGATAAACAGTGTAGTAAACGGCAGGAATAATTTATCCACTCCAAATAATTTATCTCTTACAGGCATAACAAACCCTGGCATTGGATGTATTCCGGGAGTAGATATTTTAGCTACACCTTCGTTTACGGTGTGTTCAGGAAAAACACTTACAGTTAACAGTTTTACTTTTAATGCAAATCCAACCACTTACCTTTGGAGTGCAGATAATGCAGCTACTGTTGTAAATCCGGGTACCTCATCTACACCTGTGTTCTTTAACAATCCTGGTATTACCCACATTAGCTGTACCGTTTCAAACGCAAATGGCAGCAGTTCAAAAACACTCACCGTATTTGTGTTAAACGGTGCAACACAAATAACGTCTGCCAATGCTGAAAGCTTTGAAGGTTCGGCTGTAACGCCTCCGGCTTTGTGGAAAGTGATCAGTCCTACCTCCCTGTCTGAAAAATGGGAAATTACAAACGCGGCGGCCTCCGATGGCACTATCAGCATGTTCGCTCCGGGTGAAATTCTGAATCCTAATTCAATTGTGATCCTCGAAAGCCCTTCTTATGATTTTAACCATAACCCCGGCGTTCAATTCTCTTTTAAATATGCCTACGCAAAAGCCGCGATGGATAATAACGATATTTTTAAAGTGCAGGCCAGTAAAAACTGTGGCGGTGACTGGACGGATGTATGGACACCAACTAATTCAAACCTTGCGCTTAATTCAGGTGAAACTACTTCCGATCTTTATATTCCTGTTGCTGCACACTGGAAACTTAAAAATGTAACGCAGCAACCACAATTTGCACCTTTCTTATCAGAAGACAATGTGCTTATTCGTTTTTATTTCCAGGAGAATGTGGGCGGAACAGATTTTGGCAACAGGTTTTATCTTGATAATGTTCGGTTTGCAATGCCAACCGGTGTTAATGACTTAACAAGATCCATCGAACTGAATGTATATCCTAACCCTACGAATGCATCTTTTAACCTTGGGTTCCGGCTATCAGACGCATCCAAAATAAAATATAAGGTAATATCCATCACCGGCGCAGTGTTTATTGAAGAAAGTGAGAAGACGTATTCAGAAGGAATACATGTAGTGAGTATTAATAACACCTCTTTATTATCTGCGGGTATTTATTTTATTAACCTGGAATTGAATGGTGTGAAGATGAGCAGAAAAATTGTTGTTGAGTAAGCCTTAACCTTTATCAAATAAAAAATCCCATCCTGATTTGGATGGGATTTTTTATTAAAGAGTATTCTCAATTACATTTGAGCATCCAGCTTAGCTGCAAGGGCTGCTTTTGGAACTACTCCAACTTGTTTGTCAACTAATTGTCCGTTCTTAAAATAAAGAAGTGTAGGGATATTTCTGATACCGTAGTTAGCACTTATATTTGAGTTCAAATCCACGTTTACTTTACCTATTACTGCTTTTCCTTCGTATTCTTTTGCCAGTTCTTCAACTACCGGGCCAACCATTCTGCATGGTCCGCACCATTCTGCCCAAAAATCAACCAATACCGGTTTATCACTTTTTAAAACCAGTTCTTCGAAGTTTGCGTCTGTGATTTCTAATGCCATAATTTAATTTTTTTATGATTACTTATTTATATCAATTATTATTCCAAATCAAATTTAAAGTCTTTCTGTCAGTTTTCTAAAAGCAAATTGAACATAATATGCCATTTAACTAACAATAACATTGTTCCTTTTGTGCAGGTAAAATCCGGCTCCAACGGTTATAAGTAAGAGTAGAGATCCAACCATGGCCAGTGTATTACCGGTTTGATAGGTCTTTGGCTCAAACTTAAATTCTATTTTATGCTTACCCGCAGGAAGGTTCATTCCCCTGAGCACATAATTCACAGAAATGTATGGCTTGAGTTGTCCATCCACATAAGCATTCCATCCTTTCGGGTAATAGATCTCAGAGAACACAGCAAATTCGTCTTGCTTGTTTTCGCTTTCGTAAACCAGGTGGTTGGGTTTATAGGAAGTTAGCTTAATGCTTCCTTCTCCCGGATAATTATCTTTAAGCTTATCCGTTTTGCTGAATTTTTCAGTGGTTATGGCCTGGGTTTTTGTGTTCAGTTTACGTAATCCCAGAATTTCATCATCTGCAGTAGGCGCAACAAACAGATTTTTGATAAACCAGGCATTTCCATTGGCTTGTTTATTGAGTAACGGAATCTCTGGACGGTCCTGTCCGCCGGGAATAATGAGGTAACGCGTATTCATCATGTTGATGACATTAAGTTGCGACATTAAGGCGTTAGTCGCACTATCGCTTCCAAATGCCTTGCCTGCATTCTTATAAAACAATTTTATTTCCTTATCCAGGTGAAATTCTATGAGTTCAGCATATTTTTTGAGTTTAGCACCATGATATCCCCCAACTGATTTGTGATAATAAGAAGTGGTAGCATCGGCAAAAGGATCCACACTTAAATTCAAAACCCTGTAATCGAGCGTTGGATCTAATAAAATTTCTTCATCGGCCCTTGTTTTAAATGTGAGGTTTTCATTATTCTGTTCCTTCGTAATGAAGGATTTGTAATTCAAATAGCGTGTATCTACTGTCCAGAGGTCAATCACAATAAATAATCCTAAACAGCCCAAAAATAGTTCGCGTTTAATTTTATTGGTATAGTAAAGGAACACTATAAAAAAAGCAAGGCCAATAAAAATAAACGAACGCATCGCATCTGACTGGAAGATGGCTTTCCTTGCCACTTCTATTTGTGGCATCAGCTGCATGATAAAAGGGCGGATCTCTTCTTCAGAAGCACCGTTCTGTATCTGCTGGTTAATCATACTCTCTTCTTCATAGTTTGCATGAAACGTATTAACCATATCAGGTGCCAAATAACTAATTGCGCAGAATCCTCCAACAACAGAAGCTGAAATAATTATGATCTTTTTAAGAGTCAGCTCTTTTCCGATAAGCCTTAGACGAATTTTCTGATCCCAGCTTTTTATTTTTATTAACTCGTTCACAGCAAGAATGGCAAGCAAGGGGATGGTTAATTCCGCCACCACCATGATCATAGAAACAGCTCTGAATTTATTATAGCCCGGCACATGATGCATGAAAAACTCAGTCAGACTCATAAAATTATTTCCCCAGCCTAAAGCAATAGTAAGAAGCGTAGCAAAGAATAATGGCCATTTTATCGCATTCTTCACCACAAACATTCCCAGCAAAGCAAGGAACATAATAATGGCACCTATATAAACAGGGCCGCTTGTAAAAGACTGATCTCCAAAATAAGAGCTCGATTGTGCTACGTATTTCGTGAATTCAGGATTTACCTTTTTTAATGCTTTTGGGTCTGCTGTACCAATGCCCCCGCTGGCGCCACCTTTAAAGTCAGGGATAAGAAACGTAAAGGTCTCTCCTATTCCATAACTCCATCGTGTAGCATAATCCAAATCCAAACCAGAGGTTGTATTTTTCTCGTACTGCTCTTTCAAAGGTTGCGAGTCAATCTCATTTGCCCCTGAACCAGCATTATCAACAGATGCTTTATCCTTTTTTAGATTCGCCTTTATAGTCAGTTCGCTTTTGCCACGCGTACTGAATTTCCCATATTCATTGGTAGTTAATAGATTCCCGGCATTTGGCAATAGTCCAACAAAAGACGCTATTAAAAACAATGCCAGCGCTCTAAAAAACATTGGAAGTTTTTTTTCTTTAATAGCAGTAAAAAAATAACCGGCTATTAGAAAGCCAATAAGAATGTAACCGTAGTAGGAGATCTGCACGTGGTTGGCATTGAGTTCCATGGCTGTAAACAAGGCGGTGAGTGTTAACCCCAGCCAATACCTGCCTTTAAACAGGAGTATGACACCTCCGATAAGAGCAGGCAGATACCCAAGCGCGTTGGCCTTGGAATTATGTCCGGCTTCTATAATTATCAAGAAGTAAGAGCTTAGTCCATAAGCTAAACCACCCACCAGAGCAAGCCAGGGCATTACATCAAGGCACAACAATAAAATGAAAAAACCAAGACAATACAGGAAGAGGTAACCGCCAGGATGCGGAAGGAATAATTTAAAAAGACTATCAAAAAAACCAAGCCAGTTACCCGGATATTTTGTGGAAATCTGATACGCCGGCATTCCACCAAACATAGAATTCGTCCATAAAGGTTCAGAACCTTCCTGCGTGCGAAAATCAACAATCTCTTTACTCATGCCCTTATGACGGGCAATATCGCCCTGGCTGAGTTCTTTTCCGCTTAAGAGCGGCTTAAAATAAATAAGGGTAATGATCGCGAAAACCACGATGGCCACAGCATGCGGCAGATATTTTTTATAGTCGAACTTCATAATTTCTAAAGTTCACAAATATATTAAAATATTGCCCTCAAGGGTTCATTTTCATATAAATCCTGGCTTAAATTATATTTTTCCATCACGGCGATTTTATTACTTTTGTAGTCCTTTTAAATTATGGATACTATAAACTATTTTGCCCACCCTACCGCCATTATTGACGAAGGATGTGCTATTGGTGAAGGAACAAAAATCTGGCATTTTTCGCATGTAATGCCAAACTGCAGGCTGGGCAAAAACTGTAATTTGGGACAGAATGTTGTAATATCGCCGGACGTGGTTTTAGGGGATAACGTAAAGATCCAGAATAACGTTTCCATTTATACAGGTGTAACCTGTGAAGACGATGTTTTTTTAGGTCCTTCAATGGTGTTTACAAATGTGATCAATCCAAGAAGTGCTGTAAACCGGAAATCGGAGTACGCAAAAACACATGTTGGCAAAGGAGCATCGATTGGCGCAAATGCAACCATCGTTTGTGGCCATGATATTGGGAAATATGCTTTTATTGGCGCCGGGGCGGTTGTTACCAAAACTGTTCCCGATTATGCACTGGTGGTTGGAAACCCGTCGCGCCAGGTAGGTTGGATGAGTGAGTATGGGCATAAATTGGGATTCGATGCTGCAGGAAAAGCAATTTGCAAAGAAAGTGGGCAAATTTATAAACTGGAGAATAATACCGTTTTCCGGACGAAATAAATTTTGAAATTACAAATTGTGATATCAAAATATTAATGAATGTCATCACAAAAGGTTTTGACTTATGTGAAAATTTAAAATAATGGAACAAAACTCAAAAATAAAATTTGCAGTTATCGGTCAGGGGCATATTGGCAAGCGTCATGCCGAGATGATCCGCAGAAACCGGGATTGTGAACTGGTAGCGGTTTGCGATACACTTCCAAAAGAAAAATTAGGCCTGGAAAACTTAAAGGAAAATTTTTATACTTCGTTAGAAGAGCTTTTAACGGCTCACCCTGAAATAGAAGTAATCAACGTGTGTACGCCCAATGGCCTGCATGCAGAACATGCCCTGGCTGCCCTGGAACAGAATAAACACGTGGTTGTAGAAAAACCTATGGCACTTAGTAAGGCAGACTGTGAAAAAATCATCTATTCAGCTCTTCACCATCACAGAACCGTTTTTTGCGTGATGCAAAACAGGTACTCACCTCCAAGCGTCTGGTTAAAAGAAGTCGTTGAGAAAAAAATAATCGGTGATATTTACATGGTTCAGTTAAATTGCTACTGGAACCGTGATGAGCGTTATTACAAGACTGGAAACTGGAAAGGAACGCAGGACCTTGATGGCGGAACATTGTTCACCCAGTTCAGCCACTGGATAGATATCATGTACTGGATCTTTGGCGACATTATAAATATCCAGGCAAAATTCGCAGATTTTAATCATAAAAAAACTACTGCATTTGAAGACAGTGGCTTTGTAAGTTTTGATTTTGTGAACGGTGGTATGGGCTGCATTAATTATTCAACGGCGGTCTGGGATAAAAATCTTGAATCTTCTCTTACAATTGTTGGAAGCAAGGGCAGTGTGAAGGTAGGCGGACAGTATATGGACCAGATCGAAGTCTGTAACATTAAAGACTATACCAT
>JAYSYG010000122.1:0-2181 GCA_043716685.1 Sphingobacteriaceae bacterium
CGAAAAAAAACTCAACACGATGGCATAATCAGGATGTTTTTTCCGGATCGCTTCAATTAAAGGCCGTCCCTGTTCGAACTCACCATAAGAAGCGCAATGCACCCAGACTCTTTTATCTTGTTTGAGGTTCTTTGTTTTGTCGGCAAGTTCTTTTTTCCAGTTTTTGCGGCCCGCAACCCATTGTTTCGCCTTTGTTTTTCTGATAGAGGCTATTAAAATAACCAGGCCATACAAACGAACGAGGAGGTTGTATATAAACATTCAGGATAATTAATTGTAATAATAATCGTTCGGCTTCTTTTTGTACAAGGGTAGGATCCATCCCAACCTAAAACCCACAAGTCCGTCGAAACGCTGTTTTGTGTCAGGCAGACCGGTATCGTAATTAAACTTCCTGAAACTTTTTGCAAGTGTTTGATACCCTTCAAAACCAAAGTAGTAATTTAAAAAACGATTCTGGCTTATATGCAGGTAACCTACAAACTGGCTGAAGGAAATACCTCCGCTAAGCCGGTCGTAGCCACGTACAAGATCTCCATGAATAGCGGCTATTCTGCGCTGCGCATCATACAGGTTAATTTTATGCTGCAAATACCCGACTCCAATTGTTACTATAATTCCTGAATTTGGAAGTTCTTTATCAAAGTTAAATACCCGCCCGAATTGTGCATGCACACCCACTCCACGCTCAGTAATACGAAGATCAGCGGGATAGCCTTCATTATCAGTAATGTGTCCTTCTGCATTCTTGAGTTGTTTCATTACATCTTCCTTTACATTCCTGCCGAACATGTAAAAAGCATCCACGCCATACACCCAGTTCTTTTTTGTCTTAATAAGAAAAGAGCCGCCTGCTCTTAAATTAGCACCAAAACGGTTAGAGAGGTCGCCAAAAGGTAATTGCCCGCCAAAATTAATTCCCAGCAGCGGAACGGTTATAGCTGTATCCATTTGCGCTTTAGCAAAGAAGGATGAAAATATAAGCAGAACTGTAAGTCTCATTCAGGGCCTAAAATTAAGTGATATTATGGGATTAAAAAACTGAATGTTCTTAGAGCCTGTTTAATTATATATAATTATTTTGTTACGCGTCTTTTTGCCTCTTTCACACATACTGGCTCAAACACCACACAGGGTGTTTGCCCTGTTAATTTTTTCGCCAAATATACCCGATTTCGACTGCAAAAATTGCCTCGTTTCGGCTAAAAATACGCTATAACAATTCTAAAATATAAAATTTAAACAGGCTCCAATGCTTACGAGTTCTTTTTATCTGGCACTCATGATAAAACAAATGGCAGATCTATTTTTTATCTAGCTCCTCCATCCTGTTTTTATAGGTGGTAATTCTTTTATTAAGTGTATCACTTTCAACCAGCCCGTCCTTTAAACGCACAATGCGATGAGCATGCAGGGCTATGTCCTCTTCGTGTGTTACTAATATAATGGTATTTCCCTTTTTATGAATCTCTTCAAAAAGTCCCATGATCTCTACGGAAGTTTTGCTGTCAAGATTTCCTGTAGGTTCATCAGCGAGAATGATAGCCGGATTATTCACCAAAGCACGGGCAATGGCTACACGTTGCCTCTGACCGCCACTCAGCTCATTGGGCTTATGATTCATTCTATTACCAAGACCAACACTTTCCAATACTTCTTTGGCACGTTTTTCACGGTCAATTCTGTTAAAGCCAGCATACACCAATGGCAGAGCCACATTATCAAGCGTGGAAGCGCGGGGAAGCAAATTAAATGTTTGAAATACAAAACCAATTTCCTTGTTGCGCACTTCCGCCAGCTCATTGTCTGTCATCTTCGCCACGGAAAGATTATTGAGGATATATTCTCCCGAAGTAGGACTATCAAGACAACCAAGGGTATTCATCAGAGTGGATTTTCCGCTTCCCGAAGGCCCCATTAAAGCCACGTATTCGTTTTTATAGATCGTTAAGGAAACATCCTTTAAGGCTTCTATGATCTCATCCCCTATTTTATAGGTCTTTTTTAGGTTCTGTATAGAAATGAGTTCTTTCAACTGTGTAAAATTAGGTGATTTAAAAACGATTAAAAAACCACTTGTACCATTTTTAGGTTAAACGTTCTGGATTAATCGTTGTCACTTATTTGTCCCAACGATCAACGTATAACCCTTAACTTGTAACAATTAACGTATAACTTATA
>JAYSYG010000123.1:0-6779 GCA_043716685.1 Sphingobacteriaceae bacterium
TGCCTTTACCAAAGAAGGTAAAATGAAAATTTTTAAAGTAGCGGATAAGGTTTTTGTAGGAAAAGATATTGTGCATATAGCTATTTTTAAGAAGAACGACGAACGGACTACCTATAACATGATCTATCGCGACGGACCTAAAGGAATTACCTTTATGAAACGTTTTAATGTAACAGGTGTAACGCGCGATAAGGAATACGATCTAACGAAAGGAACGCAGGGGTCCAATGTATTCTGGTTCACGATTAATCCTAACGGAGAAAGCGAAAAGGTAATCGTACATTTAAGAGCTGTTGCAGGTTTGCGTAAGCTTGAAATTCCTGTTGATTTTGGTGAGATGGAGATCAAAGCCCGTGGCTCTGTGGGAAATATTGTTACAAAATACACGGTTAACAAAGTTACCTTAAAAGAAAAAGGGGCTTCTACGCTAGAGGGGGAAGATTATTGGTTTGATGAAGCAACACATCGCCTCAATAAAGAAGAACGCGGAAGTTACATAGGTAAGTTTAGTGGTGAAGACAAAATTTTAACGGTAACAAGTAAAGGATTTTACAGACTCTACACCTACGATGTATTAAATCACTTTGATGATGACATTATTCTGATAGAAAAATTTTATCCGAATCAAACATTAACTTGTATTTATTTTGATGGATTAAGTAAATCGTATTTCACTAAGCGTTTTGATCCGGAGGTAACAACCAGTAAAACACTTATTATAACAGAGAATGAATTGTCGCGCATAGAATTAATTACCGGGCAGATAAATCCTGTTGTAGAAGTAAAATTCGCGAAAGAAAAGGGTGTGGAAATTCCGGATGAAACATTAAAAATGGTAGAGTTTAGCCCGATGGTAAATATGAAGGCCAAAGGAAAAAAACTCAGTTCTTACAAAGTGAAAGAAATTAACTTGCGTGAACCGGAAGAAATAAAACTGGCGCGTAAATTTTTAAAAGCAGACGAAAGTGAAAAAACAGGCTTATCACCAATGGAACTGCACCGCAGAGCGATGGAGAAACTGAATAAAGATAACGCTAAAGATTTTTTAGATGGGGACGGTCAGATTACATTTGAGTTTTAAGGTGTATACTGTCTTGATTCCCTTCAGTCTTGTTGTCCTGTTTCCCTTTACACAAGTATGAAAAATTATTCCTATTTTTAAATAAAATAACCCCCATGAAATTTTATTTATTTGTTTTAAGCCTTGTATGCCTGGGCTTTATGTCCTGCAAAAAAGACAGAACCTGTAATTGTACGGTAATCACGGAAGGTTTTAAAGTCACGCATAGCAAGACAGCTGGTAATGTTATTAATATTCCCCCCTTGCCACCCATTGAAATTACACCTGCCACCGATACAACTTTTACAAGTCCTTACAGCTATAGTACTACGAGAAAAACAAATTACAACAACGTGTCTAAAAACACCATGAATAAAAATTGCGCTACGGGTTTTGAAGAAGGTTTTAATGATAATTCGACAAATGTTACGCCTGGTACATCTACCGTAACCATTACAGATTCAGGGAAAAAGAAGTATACGTGTAAGGTGGAGTAGGGGGTTGCATTACAGGGAGCCAGAACCAAAGAGACTTAAGGGAACCAGGAACTATAGATAGTAAAGGTGTGCAATTCTTAGCTGAGCGAGGCCCGCTCGTTGGCGGTCAACTCTTTTTACGCAGATTTCGATGATCTGAACTAAAAGCCTTCAGCGAAATTTAGCAGATCAATGATTTCGCAATTCTGGCCTCAGGTCAATAAACTTATAAATTCAATTACCGATTGGTTCAGCGAAATCTGTGTCATACTTAAACAACCCGAATTCACTTCCCAATCCTCATCACCAGATCCACCAGCCTGTTGCTGTAGCCCCACTCGTTATCGTACCAGCCGATTATTTTTACAAGGTGGCCCACAATACTTGTGAATTCTGAGTCATAGAGTACACTATGTGAATTACCGATCACATCAATGCTCACAATAGGATCTTCAGTATACTGCAGTATTCCTTTCAGTTCCCCATGCGAGGCAATTTTAAATGCTTTATTAATTTCTTCTGCGGTTGGTGTCTTTTTTAAAATGCAGGTTATGTCGGTTAATGATCCGTCAGGCACAGGCACACGCATCCCGCAGCCTCCAATTTTCCCTTCCAGGTGCGGAAATATTTTTGTAATAGCTTTTGCAGCACCTGTGGAAGTTGGTATAATACTCAAGGCCGCAGCCCTGGCTCTCCGCAAATCTTTGTGTGGCGCATCATGCAGACGTTGATCACTCGTGTAAGAGTGTACCGTTGTAATATAGGCTTGTTCAATTCCAAACTGCTCCAGCACTTTTAGCATAGGCGCTGCACAATTTGTAGTGCAACTGGCGTTAGAAATAATTACATCGTCTTTACTTAGAATAGAATCATTCACGCCAAGTACAATTGTTTTTATACTATCTTCTTTAGGCGGTGCAGAAAGAATTACCTTTTTTGCTCCTGCCTTTAAATGCCCGCTCGCGCTTGCTGTATCTAAAAAATGCCCCGTACTTTCGATCACAATTTCAATTCCCAATTCTTTCCACGGAAGTTCTTCCGGATTTTTGGAGGATACTACCTGAATGCGTTTTCCATTTACGATCAGCGTATTTCCTTCCGTTTTTATTTCTCCCGGAAATGCACGGTGTACCGAATCGTATTTTAATAAATGGGCAAGTGTTGCCGTATCAGTAATATCGTTAATGGCAACAATTTGAATTTCCGGATTGTTGATGCAGTTGCGTAGAAAAACCCTTCCTATTCGGCCAAAGCCGTTAATCGCTACTTTAATGCTCATGATGGTTTAAATGGTTTTTTTAAATTGGTGTTAAGGTCATAAATGAACCAGTCGTTTTTCTGGCGGATCAGGATCTCATAGTGCTCCAGGATCTTAAGCTCATCGGCATTGAGTGTTTTTTCTTCTTTGGTACTCATGTTATAAAGAATGTAATATTCTTTCGCGTCATATATTTTATGGATCAGGAAATGTTTAGTAGCCATATCGATGTGCCGGTAGGTACCAATTATTTTTTTTCCGGTATAATCAAAAACCTCGTCCTCGGCATGGATCCGAACTCCCGCACTGCAGGCAACAATGAGAGAATCACTGGTGTTCATCTTAATAATAGAATACTGATGCGGGATCACCTCTTCTTCTCTTTCATTGGTTAGTCCTGCCAGCACAATATCTCCTTCGTTAACAATGGAGGTAAAGTAGAATTTTTTATCAGGACTAAAACTGATATCATGATATCCTTTAAACGTAATTTGCTGGAAGTTTTTGTAAAGAAGATGTTTTTTGCCTTTGGATAATACCGTAAAATAAGGACTGTTTCCTGAATAATTCTTTATGGTATTCTTGTTTATTGAGAATACACTGAAGGTATCGTTAGCAACATTGCGGATAACAAGGCGTTCGCTTTTTTTATTCAGATAATTACAGGCGTAGGTGGTTGTGGTTACTTTAATAAACTTATTTGTGGAAGCAGATTTACTTTTGTAACAGGCAAGACAAACCACACCGGTAGAATCAAAATTAAAAATGGTATCATAAACCGGTTTTATGATCACGTTTTCATGTTCTTTAATTCCCCATTTGTTATTTTCCCTGTAAGTAATTGTCTGCGAAAAACACGGCGCTGCCAAAGCAGCGGAGAATACGAAAAATATGTAGAATAGCAGTTTCAAGGGTAACGGTTATAAAAGTACTTAAAAATCGATTTTTTTCCGCATTTAAAAACAAAAATTACCATTTACCGCCAGCCAGGTACAATTCACCGCCCGTGTGATGAAACTGACCTAAAGCCTGTTGTATAGCGGCGGCACCTGACGTAATTTTACAAAAAAATTAATAATGGAAGATCAAAACATAAAGACGGAAAATGGTGGAGAACGCGAAACCATTTGGAAAGACCTGGATAAGAAGCACAGACGCGGTAAAATAATGGGAGGCATACTAATTGTTACTATAGGGTTACTTTTTCTGGCCAGAGAGCTTGGAGTAGAAATACCTTTTTGGGTATTCTCCTGGAAAATGCTCATAATTGGTTTGGGTTTAATTCTTGCAGTAAAACATAAATTCCTTCACCCGGGCTGGATAATATTGATTGCTGTGGGTGTGGCATTTCTGCTGACGGATATTTACCCGGATCTGCAGATCAAGCCTATTTTGTGGCCGAGCCTGATTATTATGGCTGGACTCATCATTATCTTCAAGCCACGCAGAAAAACGTTCGGTCACTACAGGAAACACTGGAAAAAACATCACACCCACAACCACGGACATTATAGCAGGTGCGAAGACTTTTATAACCGCGAAGAATCTATAAATGAAGATGTTATAGATTCCACAACGGTTATGGCGGGGGTAAAAAAAAATATCCTTACAAAAAATTTTAAGGGCGGCGAGATTACGAATGTATTCGGAGGGACGGAGATTAACATGAGCCAGGCGGATTTTGAAGGAAGTGTTAAGCTTGAAATTACACAGGTATTTGGTGGAACCAAGCTAATAGTGCCTGCCAATTGGGAAATACGATCGGAGCAGACGGTAACTGTATTTGGCAGCGTAGAAGATAAAAGAGCCTCACAACCAAATACCACCGGCGAGCCGGTAAAAGTACTCATAATTACAGGTACTACGGTTTTTGGAGGAATAGACATAAGAAGTTTCTAAAAAATAAATAATTAAACCCTAACATCATGGAAAAATATCTCGCAAAACTCATCTTCAACATCAACATCGATAACGGAAACGATGCTTCTCAATTCGACGAACAAATAAGGATCATCGCATCTCACAGCCTCGAAGACGCCTTCTATAAGGCAAGGGTGATCGGAAAAAAAGAGGAAGAAACTTTTCTGGATTCCGACAATAAACTGGTGACATGGCAGTTCATTGACGTGTTAGAAGTTTACCCGCTTGGCGAAGTGAAAGATGGCGAGCAGGTATATTCCAATACGCACAAAATTAAAGACACGGGTTCCTTCATAAAGTTTATTCGTCAAAAGTCTATGGAAATTCAGGCGAAAAACCTAACATTTGCATAAACCGTTATTGAAAAATCAATTTCCATACTCTCTTAAAAAGATCCTATTAGGCTTTACTGTCTGGTGGATCTTTTGGACATTTGTGCAGACCATGGTACTTCACCGCCTTGGGATTGAATGGATGAACGCTTTTATAGACGCCTGTGTTTCCAATATGCTGCTCGCCATAATGTGTTACACGGCTATTATGGTATACAGATTCTATCAACCCGGCAGGGAAAATCGTTTTTACAGATTTATTTATGCACTTGGCATTACCATTCTTTATTGCCTTGCCTTGCACTCTATCCTGAATAAACTATTACGGGATGAGTCCGAATACCTCGATTTCCTCGAGAAATCAATGCCTCTGCGCTTTATTAGTGGTTTACTCATTATTTCTTTTGTAACGCTTCTTAACTGGATGTGGAGCATAATAAAAGATCAGAAAGAACAGGAGGAACGCCGTAATGAAACGGAACAATTAGTAAAGGAGGCAGAGCTTGTGCGGTTGCGTCAACAATTGCAGCCCCACTTTTTATTTAACAGTCTTAATTCCATCAGTGCACTAGCAGGATCCAAGCCTGATGAGGCAAGGAAAATGATCCAGCAGCTTTCAGATTTTTTACGCGGGACATTAAAAAAAGACGAGCAGCAGATAGGTCCGTTAAAAGAGGAAGTGCAGCATCTTGACCTTTACCTTGAAATAGAGAAAGTACGGTTCGGTCACCGCCTCAAGGTGGAAATACAGGTGCCGGAAGAAGTTATGAATGCTACAATTCCTCCTTTGTTGTTGCAGCCTATTGTTGAGAATGCAATTAAGTTTGGACTGTATGGAACGATTGAAGACATCGTAGTAAGCATAGAAGCGCGGTCAGACACCTCTTACCTTTTCATTGAAATAAGAAACCCTTACGATGTTCAAACGCAGGGGGCTGCAAAAGGAACAGGCTTTGGCCTGAGTTCCATACAGCGCCGCCTGTTTTTATTATATGGACGTAACGATCTTTTGACAACCGAAAAAAAAGAACATATTTTTATTACACGTTTAAAGATCCCCCAACAAAAGACATAGAAATATACAGGTAAGATGAAAAAAATTGTAATCATAGACGACGAACCGCTGGCAAGAAGTATTGTAATGGAATATTTGCAGAATCACCCGGATATGCAGGTAGTAGCAGAGTGTAACAATGGTTATGAAGGTGTAAAAGCGATCATGCAACATAAGCCTGACCTTGTTTTCCTCGATATTCAAATGCCGAAGATAAATGGGTTTGAAATGCTGGAATTGCTTGACGTAATTCCACCGGTTATTTTTGCTACAGCATTCGATGAGTATGCCATAAAGGCTTTTGAAGCAAATGCAATTGATTATTTATTAAAACCTTTCAGTAAGGACCGCTTTAATACAGCGCTCACAAAATGGCTCACAAAAAATGGAGAAGATAAGGGTATGGAAAAAAATATTCAGAACCTGCTGGAAAATAGCGACAAACAAGCTGATGAAAAAAACCGCATTGTAGTAAAAAACAATTCAGAAATTACGATTGTTCCTGTAAATGATATTTTCTATATCGAAGCCTATGATGATTATGTGAAGATCTTTACCAAAGACAATTATCACCTCAAGAAAAAAACAATGAACTACTATGAGCAGGTGCTTGACCCTGTACAATTTTTCAGAGTACACCGCTCTTTTATCATAAACTTACAGCAATTAACGCGCATAG